>JAKAFK010000150.1 GCA_021817985.1 Pseudomonadota bacterium
AAATGCGGGAACTGTTTCGTGCGGTGGTCACCGGGAAATTCGCGAAGAATGACCAGATGGATTTTCGGGCCGCCTACGACGAACTGATCGCAAGCGCCTTTTCTGAGCGGGTCATCAACGAGCGGACCGGGCGCCAGGAACTGGTGCCCCGCAAGGACGCCCCCACCCTGAGGCAGTTCCGCTACTGGTTCGACAAGGACAACGACGTTTTCCGGGTCGACCGCATCCGCCGCACGCCGCGGGTGTACGACAAGGACGGGCGCGCCCTCCTGGGATCGTCGACGGCAGAAACGGTCGGTCCCGCCTCCCGGTACCAGATCGACGCGACCATCGCGGACGTGTACCTGGTGTCGCGATATGACCGTGCAAAAATCGTCGGGCGACCGGTGCTGTATATCGTCATCGACGTGTTCAGCCGCATGATCACCGGCGTGTATGTGGGGTTCGAGGGCCCTTCCTGGGTCGGGGCGATGATGGCCCTGTCCAACACCGCCACGGAAAAGGTGGAATATTGCCGCCAGTTCGGCGTCGAGATCGGCGAGGCGGACTGGCCGTGCCAGGCTTTGCCAGACGCTTTGCTCGGCGACCGGGGAGAGATCGCCGGCAGCGCCATTGAGACCCTCATCAACAACTTCCAGGTGCGGGTGGAAAACGCCGCGCCCTACCGTGCGGACTGGAAGGGCATCGTCGAGCAGCGATTCCGTCTGATTCCCGCCCGTTTCAAGGCTTATGTGGCCGGCTATGTTGCCCCGGATTTCCAGGAGCGCGGGGCCAGGGACTACCGTCTCGATGCGACTCTGGATATAGATCAATTCACCCGTATCGTCCTCTACTGCATCCTGTACTATAACAACCAGCATCTCCTCCGGGATTACGAGAAATCGTCCGACATGATCGCCGACGGAGTCCAGGCGATCCCATCCGACCTATGGGACTGGGGGATTGCTCATCGAAGCGGTAGCCTGCGCGCCTTCCCGCCGGAACGGGTGCGATTGAGCCTGCTGCCGAGCGGCGAGGCGAGACCGTCACGGCCACCGGCATCCGCTATGCCGGCTGCTTCTACAGTTGCCGGAAGGCGATCGAGGAACACTGGTTCGAGCGCGCGCGACAACGCGCGCGATGGAAGGTGCGGATCTCCTACGAACCGCGCTGCATGGACGAGATATACCTGCAGGACGAGACGGGACGGGGCCACTTCATTCCGTGCGCTCTGACCGAAAAGAGTCGGCATCACCAGGGCCGGACGCTATGGGAGATCGACCAAATCCGTCAGGAAGAAAGCCGGGCCGCGCGCAACCATGAGCGGCAGATTCTGCGCGGCCGCATCAACCTCGCCGAGAACATCAAAGGAATCGTTCAGGAAGCCCAGACCATGCGCGTGGACGCGCCCGATCCATCCGGCAGCAATCGCCAGCGAACGGGCAGCATCCGCGAAAACCGTCGCGTGGAAAAACGGGAGAACCAGGAACGGGAAGCCTTCCGCCCCGGTCGGCGCCGGGAGGATGCTTCGGTAAAAGGGGAAATCCTCCCCTTCCCCAAGGGGAATCCGGAGGACGACTACAGTCTGCCGGACATCACGGAGATTCTGCGCGCGCAGAACGAAGAGCATGGCGATGACGACGCGGGATGACGTGACCGACTTGCCGGAATATCGCGACAACCCCTTCATCGCGCAGTTGCCGCCCCTCTTGTCGGCGCGCGAAGCCTTGCGGACCATGGCCGCGCCTCCGATCTTTAACGAAAAAGAGCGTGGCTACGCCGCCCACCTCCGGGCGCATTGCGTCCTGCGCCTGAAGAATTATTTCGAGCCGCTGGAGAACCATCTACAACTGGAAGCGAAGTTCGGCATGCTCCTCCGCCAGGGGTATCTGAGCCGCAATCCCAACACTACCGATTATATCCGCCGTCTCCAGGACGGCTACGAGCGGGTTGTCGGGAAGGATCTTGCCGCTGTTCGGCGCCCGGTTCGTTCGACGGCGAGCAGTTTTGCTCTGGTTGGTTGCTCCGGCATCGGCAAGAGCTACGGCATGGCCAGGGTCCTGGAACTGTATCCGCAAGTCGTCCACCATGCCGAGCCCTTCAGTCTCGACCAAGTGGTCTGGCTGAAGCTGGATAGTCCCTACAAGGGGTCTCCCAAACAGCTCTGCATCAGCTTTTTCCAGGAGATGGACAATCTATTGGGCACCCGCTACCGCGCCCGGTACGGGGCCAGCCGAAGTTCCCTGGACGAGATGATGGTCCAAATGGCGCAAATCGCCAACCTGCACGCCCTGGGCGTACTGATCGTCGACGAGATTCAGCATATCAAGGAAGCTCCCGGCACTGGAGCCGACGCCTTGCTGAATTTTCTCGTAACATTGGTAAACACCATCGGCATCCCGGTGATTGTCATCGGCACGCTGGGCGCACTGCCGCTGCTGCAAGGGGACTTCCGCCAGGCGCGCCGCGCCAGTGGTTTAGGAAGTCTGGTCTGGGAGCGCATGGAAGTAGGCGCGACCTGGAACCATTTTGTCGATCGCATATGGAGCTATCAGTGGACGCGGGAGGTCTCGCCCCTGACCGGCGAGATCCGCCAAGCGCTCTACGAGGAAAGCCAGGGGATTGTGGACGTGCTGGTCAACCTCTTCATGATGGCGCAGTTGCGTGTCATCCAACTCGGAGTTCTACGGGGCAGGCCGGAGCGTATCGATGCGGGCTTGCTGCGCCAAGTCGCGCGCGAGCACCTCCGGCTGATCCATCCCATGATCGACGCCCTGAAGCGCAACGACCGGGAGGCGATCGCGAAGTACGACGACATCCGCCCCCTGCATGACCACATTAGGCAAGTATTCGGCGACTCCCTTGCGCGTCTATCCGATCTGCCCTCCACGGCAGCCCGCACGCCCGCCATTTCCGTGACGGAAGGCGATACCCGTGTGAACGATGATGACGGCCCGATCCTGCGTGCCCTGGAGGATCTGGGACTGGCCCACGATATCGCCAAGGTGTTGTTGGCGGAAGTCCAAGCGGAAAACCAGGGGCTGTCGGCCCTGGATCTCGTGGCAGTCATCTCAACCAGATTGCGCGAACGAGGACCGGCGCAACCGACCGCCAAGACGCGGTGGCCGACGGCGCGCGGCAAAACCGCCAAGGCGCAAGGCCCGTCTGACAAACAAGATCTGAGGATTATTATTGCCGCCGGGAAGAAGGATGGGCTGCCCGCCTACGAAGCGCTGCTGGGGGCTGGAGCGATCAAACCACCCATGGTGGATCGCGCAGGGTGACGGTCCCCAAGTGCTCGCCTATTTCCCCGAAATCTACCCCGACGAACTGCTTTACAGCGTGCTCGCGCGCTATCACCTTCACGTTTGTTCCCGAAGCCCGAAACAAACCATGCGGGATTTATTTGGTACAAACGGTGTCCGGGCTACGGTTGATTTGCAAAGCCGCGTGGCGGCGTTGAGCCAGAGAATACCGACCGATCGCGGGCTCTCCCCAGATAAATTGACCAAGGATACTACCCTCTATCTCTATTACACGGCGTTTGTATCGGAGGCCGTGGCTGAATCCGTACTGGCGTCATTAGTGGACGGCCCGGCGGATGCCGTGCATGTGCGTCTGGGTATTGCGGCGAGCGCGATTTCGGCTCCGGCATACTTACGGTATTGTCCCATCTGCCTTGGCGAGATGTTGAGCTGCTATGGAGAAGGATATTGGAGGCGCAGCCATCAACTCCCCGGCGTTCTGGTTTGTCCGGAACATGGCGCGGCCCTGGCGGACAGTGCGGTCTCTCAAGGTGCTAGTAACCAGCACGAATTCATCGCCGCGGATCAAAAGAACTGTTCGCCTGTGGCGGCACCCCCTTCTTGGGCGAGTAGCCCGCGCCAAGTGA
>JAKAFK010000151.1 GCA_021817985.1 Pseudomonadota bacterium
GTTTCGGTCGGAGTTCCTGCGGGCGTTCCCGAGCATTGACATGCCGATTGCGCTGGCTCCCCTGGTGTCCGATTTCGAGCGCAAGCAGGAACCCAAGTCCAAGGGCGGCGCCGGCAGCCAGTGGCTCGCCATGCGCTGTGCTGAGCCGGCATTCTGGGAATTCCTCGCTCCGATGAACAGCGGTGCCGCCCCGGCGAATGAAGCCTCAGCGGCCATCGTCGTGCGCGAATACCTGCAGGTGGCGTCCAGGGCCGAAGTCGACACCGACCCGGATGCGAAAGCCAGGTTCGATGAGTTGCGTCTGCAGTGGATCGATTGGTGCGCGGAGAACGACTGATGACCTTCCGCTCCGAATCCCTACGCCGCGCTGTCGCCAGCCTGGAATGCATGCGCTGCGACCGCGTGGGAGCCACACAGGCTGCACACAGCAACCAGCAAAGGGATGGCAAGGGCATGGGTATCAAAGCCTCTGACGCCGCGATTGCCGCCCTGTGCGACCGCTGCCATGCCGAGATAGACCACGGCAAATCCATGAGCAAGGAAGAGCGCCGCGAAGCATGGGAAGAGGCCCACCGCAAAACCATGATCGCGCTGCTCGAGCGCGGATTCCTGGAGGTCGCATGAAAAGCCTTGCGAAGCGCGCGCTGATGTTCGCGTGGGAGCGCGGATGGATGGACGCATCGACGGCCATCTACTGGATTCGCCGGCTCGGCCTGGTGGAGGCGTGATGGCCAGGATTCGCAGCATCAAACCCGAGTTTCCCCAGAGCGAAAGCATGGGTCGCGTGTCTCGCGACGCCAGGCTGACGTTCATCCAACTCTGGACCCTCGCCGACGATGAGGGGAGGCTTCGCGGAAATTCGCGAATGCTCGCGAGCCTTCTTTTTCCCTACGACGACGACGCGAAAGACCTCATCGACAGGTGGCTGGACGAACTGGAGCGCGAGCATTGCATCCAGCGCTATCGGGTCAATGGCGACAACTATGTCCAGATCGCTAACTGGTTGATTCATCAGAAGATTGACAAGCCGAGCAAGTCCAAGATCCCCGCACTCGACGAATCCTCGCGAATCCTCGCGAATCCTCGCGAAGTGTCGTCGGAGGATCAAGGATCAAGGATCAAGGATCAAGGAAAAGAAGAACCCCCCAAACCCCCCGCCGCTGACGCGTCGGTGTCGGGCAAGCCCGACGATGCGCGGGAACTGCTGGCCTACCTCAACGCCAAGACCGGCAAGCACTTTCGCTGTGTGCCGGCAAGCCTTGACCCGATCCGGGCCAGGCTCAAGGACGCGACCCCGGAGCAGGTCCGAGCGGTCATCGACGACCGCGTGAAGGCGTGGGCCTCCGACGAGGCGATGGCGAAGTACCTGCGGCCCGAGACGCTTTTCCGGGCATCGAAATTCGAGGGCTACTTGGGCAACCTGGGCGCGTCCAAGCCGGCGGGGCGCCCCGGGCAGATTGCCGGCGCAGTGGTGGACTGGAGCGCAACGGAGGACGCATGAGCAACGCGAAGATCATCGCCGACGAGTTGGCGGCCAGGGCTTCCGATGTGGCGGCTTACCTGCTGCCGCACGGCAAGAAATCCGGCTCGGAGTGGAAAGCCGGGAGCGTTCGAGGGGAACCCGGAACATCGCTTTCGGTGCGCATCAGCGGAACGAAAAAGGGCGTCTGGTCGGACTTCGCCACCGACGAGAAGGGCGACATGCTCGACCTGTTCGCGGCGTGCCGCGGGCTGTCGATCCTGGAGGCGATGCGCGAGGCGGCGCAGTGGCTTGGCGTGACCCTCGACATGCCGGCCAAGCCGGCAAAGACCTACGCCCGGCCGGCCAAGCCGAAGTCTCACGCCCCGAAGGCTGGCGGCCTGCGTTGGCTGACCGAATCCCGGAAGCTGACGGCTGAAACGGTGGCGGCGTTCAAGGTCGGCGAGTACGAGCGCGACGGAAAGACCTACGTGGTGCTGCCGTTCCTGCGGGATGGCGAGTTCATCAACGCCAAGCATCGCAATGTCGACGACAAGCGCGACATGCGGCAGGAATCGGGCGCCGAGCCTTGCCTGTTCGGATGGCACCTGGTCACGCCGCGGGACCGGCAGATTGTCCTGTGCGAAGGCGAGATCGACGCCATGACGCTGCGCCAGTTCGGCTACTGCGCGCTGAGCCCGAACGCAGGGGCGGGGAATTTCCAGTGGCTTGAAAACGACTGGGACCGCCTGGCGCAGTTTTCCGACATCGTGGTGGCTTTCGATGCCGACGAGGCGGGCCAGAAGGGCGCACAGGAGGCGATCAGGCGCATCGGGGTAGAGCGGTGCCGCCTATGCACGTTTGCCGGCTACAAGGACGCCAACGAGGCTTTGCAGGCCGGGGAGGATGGCGAATTTTTCTACGAGGCGATCCGGGCTGCGAAGTTCGTCGACCCCGAGGGGCTGCAGTCTTTCGGGGATTTCATCGGACGGGTGAAGTCGATGTTCTACCCGGCGCCGGGATCGACGGAGCCGGGGTACGTGCTCGAGGTCGGCGCCAAGCGGTACGAATGGATGCGATTCCGGCCGGGTGAAGTCACGGTCTGGACCGGGATCAACGGGCACGGGAAATCGCAGTTCATCGCGCAGGAGGCGGTGCAGCAGTGCGGGCAGGGCGCTCGCTGGTGCGTGTTCAGCGGGGAGATGCTTCCCGCGACCCAGCTCCACCGGCTGTGTCGGCTGTCCAGCGGGTCGGCGAAACCAACCCCGGCGTATCTGGACGCGATGGGCGAATGGCTCGGTGAGCGGATGTGGGTCATCACCAAGGTCGGAAGTATCGCCCTCGAACCCCTGCTTGAGCTTTTCGCCTACGCCAATCGTCGATACGGCTGCGATGCCTTCCTGATCGACAGCCTGATGATGCTCGACATCCCCGAGGACGGGAATGGTGCCTTCACCGCTCAGAAGAAGGCTGTCCAGCTGCTGGCCGACTTCGCCAAGCGCCACGGAGTCCATGTGCATCTGGTCGCCCATCCCCGAAAAGGCCGCGACGAGAAAGAGTCTCCCGGGAAGATGGACGTTGCCGGCAGTTCCAAGATCACGGACGGCGCAGACAACGTGCTGACGATCTGGTCGGCCAAGCGCGACCCACAGGCCGAAGGCTACGACCCGGAGGAAATCGACGGATTCGTGAAATTGACGAAGCAGCGCAATGGCGATGTGCAAGAGCGCGTCGTCCCGCTATGGAGCCATACCGAATCCCGGCAGTTTTGCTCGGACGCCAGGCGTAGGACCGTCCCGCTGATCCCCTTTGATCGGCAGGAGGTGCCGGCATGACCTGCCCCGACTGCGCCCGCGCTGCGACTCGAGACACCGGCATTGCGGATGCGACATGCCTGGACTGCTGCGTCCGGGTTCTGGAGAGCCTTCGCAAGCACGGCAGGAAGGCGCAGGAAACGCGCCTGGCGGCCTGGGAGCGGATGCCGGGATTCATCGGGCGCGATCTGGTTTTGAACGCCATGCAGGCCCGGCTGCAAATGGCCGCGATGGCGCCGATCACGGAGGAATCATGAAGCCTTGGGAAATCCAACGCGAACTAGCCGAGCGGCTGATCCTGCAGGCGCTGCCGGCTACCGTCCCCGCTTTGTGCCGACAGCTCGGCTACGCCAACGTCACGCTGTATAGACACCTGGAGCGGCTGTACCGGGACCGCAGGATCCATGTAGGCGGCTGGGAGTCCAACGTCCACAGGGGCGTGCAGGCCAAGATTTGGCACGCAGGGGACGGCGAGGACGTGCCGCCGCCTTCGGCCAGTTCCAAAGCGCTCGAAAGTCGCAATCGATACGAGCGAGCGCGAAAGGGCGTTCCAT
>JAKAFK010000010.1 GCA_021817985.1 Pseudomonadota bacterium
TGCCCACCAGCAAGCGGGATTGGTACGTGCGACCGGCAATGATCAGTTCATCCATGGTGTTTGACCCGTGGGTTGATGCGGTTGGGGGTGGTCAAGCGGCCGATGCGGCCAAGGCGCGCGGCGGGACGGTCTAGCCGCCGCCCACGGCCATGACGATTTCCACGATGTCGCCCGTTGCCAGCTCGACCTCTTCGAACCGGCTGCGCGGCACGATCTCACCGTTGCGCTCGACGGCGAGACGGCGGTTCGACAGCGCCATTTTCTGGAGCAGTTGGGCAACGGAAGCGCCCGCCTCAAGGGTCTGCGGCTGTCCGTTGACCGTCAGCGTGATCATGCACGGCACTCGGCAAGAAACCATAACATTAAAGAGCGGCGCAAGCCGCCACAGCGCATTTTAACACGCACGCACCGGTCGACAGAACCCACGCGCCTGATCATGCAATTTGCCCTGATTCCCTCATCCCTGTACAATCGTGGTCCACTCTGGGCGGGTGTAGTTCAATGGTAGAACGAAAGCTTCCCAAGCTTTAGACGTGGGTTCGATTCCCATCACCCGCTCCACATCAACTTTCCATGGACTCCAGAGTGGACCACGATTGTATCCGCCGAAATCCAAGGAGTGTTGTAAGTCTCTGGTCCGGTTAGGATTTATCAAATTCTCTCGATTTGGTGACGTCCAGCGAGATCCACTGACTGCCGGTACATAAAGTGGTACATCAATGCGGTGAGCCTCCGTCGCGCATGGTTGCTGGAGGAGCCCGGTTAGGGTAACGAACATGGCATCCAACTTGCCTACCAGGAGTTGGACACATGCTCACCGACATGACGGTCCGGCAGACCAAAGCCACCGGCAAGCCGTACACCATCGCCGATTTCGACGGCCTTTCCCTCTTCGTCGCCACCACCGGCGCCAAGACTTGGCACTTTCGCTACACCTGGGGCGGCCGGCGCGTCCGCATCTCCCTGGGCTGCTATCCCGAGTTGTCGCTGCGCGAGGTCCGGGAGTTGCGCGACGAGGCGTGCTCGCTGGTCGCCAGGGGCATCACCCCCCCCCACCGAGCGCAAGAAGAAGCGCCAGGCCATCAAGCTCGCCGGCGAGAATACCTTCATGGCGGTTTACGAAACGTGGATGGAGCACCGGCAGCGCACCCTCGAAGAGGGACGCCACCTCGGGGAGGACGGCGCCTACAGCACATCCCAAAGCACGGGGGTGGCCTTGGCGGAAGCGGCCCCCAGGCGTGCAAGCAATGCCTGTTTCTCAGGCCACTCCCTAGAGGAACGGCATTCGACCAGCCAACGTGCTCAGCCACGCTGCGCTGTTCGATCAGGCCTGCGAAGGAGGCCGCGTCGACAGCGGACAACGCGTGTCCCGGCACGGTCACCCGTTCAATGCCGGTGAGGGCGTGCGCGATTTCGGCATATTGTGCCTAAAATAACAGGCGCTAAGCTGTGTAACGCTTAACATAACGGGCACAAGATGCACTTTTGGCTTGCCATGCCGTATTGTATCGCCTATTATTTTGGGCATTGAACTGTGAAATGCCGACTTAAATGAGCAGATTCGAGACCCCGATGCATGTCGCCGAGCAAGTGATCCAGCTCGGCCACCGAATTCGGATCGCCCGCATCCGGCGCGGCTGGTCCGTAGCGGATCTGGCGAGCAAGGCGGGCATCAACCGCAATACCCTGACTGCGCTGGAACTGGGCAAGTCCGGCACCGCGCTCGGGGTGTGCTTCACGGTGCTGTGGGCCTTGGGACTGGATCGGACGCTGGACGGCGTCGCCGATCCAGATGCCGATTTGCACGGCAAGGCGCTCGAAGCCGCTCGGCGCCCCAGCCGAGCAGGCAAGCCACGCAAGGCCGGTGACGACTATGACTTCTGAGCGCGAGGCCTACGTCTACATCCAGCTTCCCGGCACCCTGGAGACCGTTCCGGCGGCGCTGCTGCGCGTGCAGACCTTGCCGGACGGCATCCAGATCGGGCGATTCCGCTACGGCGATCGCTATCTGGCGCGGCCCGAGGCGGTGGCACTCGATCCGTTCCGGCTGCCCCTGGCCAAGCAAGTGTTCGAATTCACGCGGCTCTTGGGCATCCCCGGCGCGGTACGCGACGCTGCACCGGATGCCTGGGGCCGGCGCGTGATCGAAAACAAGCTGGAACGCAGCCCCGCCGATCTCCAGGAGATCGACTACTTGCTCCACGGCCCCCAGGACGGGGCGGGATATCTCAGCTTTGGGCTGAAGGTCGAGCCGCCTGCACCCAAGCGCCACTACAACCGAACGCATCAACTCGATGAGCTGATTGCCGCGGCGCAGGCCATCGAGGAAGGCAGGCACGTGGCCGCGTATTTGCTCGAACAGCTCGATCCCGGTACCAGCATGGGCGGCGCGCGGCCGAAGGCCACGATCGAAGACGGGCAGTGCCTGTGGCTCGGCAAGTTCCCCGCCAAGGATGACCATTTCAATCTCCAGCGGGTCGAGTTTGCGACGCTGGACCTGGCCGGGCGGTGCGGTCTGAACGTCACCCAGGCGCGGCTGCAGCCGGTCGGCCACGGCGACGTACTGATGGTGCGGCGTTTCGATCGGGAGTACGCCGAGGGCGGCTATCTGCGCTTCGGCCTGGTCAGCGGCCTGACCCTGCTCGACTGCGGCGATAGCCATCTGGACAGGGATCGCTGGTCCTACCCGTTGCTGGCCGACAACCTGCGGCGGTGGTCCGACAAGCCAGAAGCCGATTGTGCAGAGCTGTTCCGCCGAATGGTCTTCAACGCGGTCGTGACCAACAACGACGACCACCCGCGCAACCATGCCTTGCTGCGCCGACAGAAAGGGTGGCGCCTGTCACCGGCCTACGACTTGGTGCCCGCGCCCGTGGTCAGCATCGAACGACGCGAGCTCGCGTTGACCGTGGGGCGCTATGGCCGCACAGCCAGCATCTACAACCTGCTGTCCCAGGCGGGGCGGTTCGGTCTGTCCGCGGAAGAGGCGCGCCGGGAGATCGACAACATCGTCGCCGTCGTCCGGCAATGGAGAGAGACCTTCTTCGCCTGTGGTGTGTCCGCGCAGGACATCGAGCACATCGCACCCGCAATCCTGCCGGAATGCTTTTTCTTCGAAAGGCAGCCGGAGGCCTGAACCAATGTCCATGCTCGTCGCCTTGGCACCCACCTTAGTGGCTGTGGGTGGATGTCAGAGGACCTTGGCAGACGGCCTTGCTTGCCGAGGGGGAGAGGGCGGTACATAATATGGTGTCATACCCTTGGGAAAACAGAAATAATCTGTTTTTTTGTCAATGGGTTGGGTGTTGTGTTCTGTTTCCATCACCCGCTCCGCTTCGACTGTCCAAGGCCTTCCACAGAACTTAGAAGGCTATTGTACGTCATTGGTCTTGTGGGTTGTTTGACCACTCTCTCGATCCGGTGCCGTCCAGCGAAATCCCCTGGCAGGCGGTACAAAACGGGACGCAAAGGGATCCTCAATGCGCTGCGCGTCCCTCGCGCATTGGTGATGGAAGCCCGGTTTTCGCCGACGCCTGCGGGCACACCGATGCCCCCGTTGGGGTCGATGTCCATGCGCACGACCTTCGGTGCGTAACGCACCGGCGCGGACCTAAACCTGTTGTCATCGGGTTCTCGACAGAACCCAATGGCCAGTCGAGCTTCCATTGGGAGCATCTATCGTCACCCACTGGCACTCGACATCCGACGTTGGAAGTCCGTTGGGAGCGGTCGGCCGCCGCACCGCTGATCCAAGCACATTTCCCCCGGGCTGCAGGTGCCCGAACTCAAGCACCACGCCCTCGCGCGCAGGCCCGGTTACCGGATGAAGTCGAATTCAGGCAGACGGACATCCGCTTTCCGCGGAAGCCGTCTTCCGTGACCCAGGTCGACCTCAATGGGTTGGGCGGTGTGCTCTGTTCCCATCACCGGCTCCACGCTCGCCTTGCCCGGACCGGCGGGCCGCCGTCCCTCACCGCGCGCGGCGTGTTCTCCCCCATTCCCATCGTCTCGCTCCAGGGCGCCACCGGCCCAACCCTTGACCGCGATGCGTGTTCTTCGCTTGCCATTTTCGCGGAAGCCCCCGTTTTTCCATTAAAGAAAATTCATTCCAGGCCGTAACGTATGTCGTCGATAATCCTGCAAAGTGATCAAGATACGTCATGGGCGGACTCTCGCCGCAGTGGCTCGAGCAGATCGATGTGGCGCATCTTCCCTCTCCGCCGCATACGCTGCTGCGCCTCCTGGAAACGTGCAACAAGGAGGGCGTCGCGGTCGGGGATGTGGCGAAGATCCTCGACAAGGATGCCGCCCTCGCCACGCGCGTGCTGGCGCTCGCGCACTCGCCGGCCTATCAGCAGGGCGCGCGTGTACGCAGCCTCGATCAGGCGCTCATGGTCCTCGGGCTGGATGCCGCGCGGGGCTTGGCGCTCAATGCGTCGGTGTATCAGGTGTTCAGCCAGTTGGCCGGCCCTTTCCCGATCGATCTTCAGTCTTTCTGGTGGCATGCCCTGCTCTGCGCCAGCGTGGCGAAGCTCGTCGCCAAGCGGGAGGGCTATGGGCATCCGGACGAGGCGTACGTCGGCGGGTTGTTGCACGACATCGGACGGCTGGTGCTGGCCGCCAACTTTCCCGGCGAGTTTGCCGGCCTGGCGGCCGGCGCGCCGGATGGACACGGTCAGGCCCAGGCCGAGCGGGCAGCCCTCGGCGCTTCCCACCCGGAGGTGGGCGCCTGGCTGGTGGCGCGCTGGGAGATGCAGTCCTTCCTGGCCGACGCGATCCTGTATCACCACGATGCCCCGGAGCTGATTCGTCCGGCGCATCCGTTGCTCCGCTTCGTCCACTTCGGCAGTCATCTTGCCGATCTGGTGATGGAGGACCGGGTGGAGGGGGCCCTCGCCCAGGCGCAGGCGGTCTTCGGCTATGGGGAAGAACAGGTGAGGGAGATCGCGCGGCAGGCGCTCGCCTATGTCATGCGCGTGGCGCGGGCGTTCGAAATCGACGGCATGGAGGCCTTGCGGGGGACGCCGACCGGCCGCGCGAAGCCGGGCGCGGAGAAACAGGCGCAGTTGGCGGCCCTCGTGCGAGACCATGCCCTGGTCGATGCGATGCGGACGTGCCTGATACCCGGTCCTGCGGACGAGCGCGACGCCTGGATCATGGTGGAACAGGCGGCGCACCTGCTGTTCGGGGTCGAGCAGCCCTATTTTTTCGTGCTCGATCCCCGCGATGCGACGTTGCGCGGCAGGAACCCCCGGCAGCCGCGCAGCCTGGTCAACGACTGGGTCATTCCGGCCGATGCCGGCGCCAGCCTGCTCGGCCAAGCGCTCGAAACACGGCTGCCGGCCGACTCGTTCGCGCCCGGTCGCGCGCGTCGCATCTTCGACGAGCAGCTCATACGCCTGTCCAATGCGGAAGGGATCGTTTGCCTGCCGATCTACACGAAGGAGGCGCTCGCCGGGGTGATGGTGTTCGGGACGAGCCGCGCGCGCCTGCCGCTCCTCGAGCGGCAGTATGCCCTGATGTCGGTGTTTTCGCGCCTGGCGGGCGACATGCTCATCGCCGACCCCAGGACTCGTCCGCCCGAGCGCGGGGCTTCCGCCGCGCAAGAGGAATTGGCGGCCCTCAAGGCGGAGGCGAGGCGGGTCATCCACGAGATCAACAATCCGCTCGCCATCATGAAGAATTATTTGATGATCCTTCAGATGAAGCTGGGCGATGCCGATCCGGCGCAGAACGACCTTGCGATCTTGAGCGAGGAAATCGACCGGGTGGGACGCATCGTGCGGGGATTTTCCGGCGAGACGCAGGAAGGCGGGGCCGTTCCCGAACGTGTCGACGTGAATGCCGTGATCTCGGATCTGCTGGCGATCGTCCGGCCCTCGCTCTTTTCGCCGAATGCGGTGACGGCGCATGTGCGGCTGGACGACGGCGTGAAGCCGGTCGAGGGGGTCGCCGACCGCGTGAAGGAACTCTTCTTGAACCTGTTCAAGAACGCCGCCGAGGCGATGCCGCTGGGCGGGGAGCTGTGGGTGGAAACGCGCGCCGGCAGGACCGCCGAAGACAAGGCCGAGGTGGTGGCCACCGTGCGCGACGATGGGCCGGGGATTCCGGCCTCCGTCATGTCGCGCCTGTTCGACCCGGTTGACTCGACGAAAGGCGCGGGACATGCGGGACTCGGGCTGTCCATCGTCAAGCGGACGGTCAGTGCCCTCAAGGGGCAAGTGCGCTGCAAGAGCGCGCCCGGCCAGGGGACGTTGTTCGAGGTGCGATTGCCGGCTGTGGAAAGTTAGGGAGTCTTGAATATCATCCTCGCAGGCGCGTCAGCCTTGCGAGACCGGACGAGAACAAGAAAAATGTCGGACGTATGGACCAAACCCGCGAAAGCGGGCGCCAGGGCCCAGGCCCACGTGCCCAAGATCCTCTTGGTGGACGACGAGCCGCGCCTTCTCGACAGCATGCAGGCGATCGTCGCCGCGCAGGGCTACAAGGTCCAGACGGCCAACGACGGCTGGGCCGCGGTTTCGCTCCTCAAGAGCGGGAACTTCGATGTCGTCCTCCTCGATCTGGGGCTGCCCGGTTTGAGCGGCGCCCAGGTCATGGAGCACATGGCCGAGCAGACCATCGATACGATGGTCATCGTGGTCACCGGCGAAGCGACCGCGAACGCCGCGATTCACGCGCTGCGCCAAGGCGCTTACGGCTTCATCAAGAAGCCGTGCCCACCCGCTGAAATCGTCAACACCCTGGCCAACGCGCTCGCCAAGCGCAGCCTGGAACGCGACAACAAGCGGATGCGGCTGCGTCTGGAGCAGTCCGAGCGCTGGTACCGGTATTTGGTGAATCATTCGCCTGACGTCATTTTCACGCTGGATCGCGAGGGACGCTTCACTTTCCTCAATGACAGGGTGCAAAGCCTGCTTGGCTACAGGCCCGAAGAACTGGTCGGACGCCATTATTCCGAAGCGGTCCTGGTTGAAGATCTTGATCAGGCCACCTTCCTGTTCCGGGACCGCGGGAAGGACACCCGCTCCCATGGCTGCGGCGAGCTTCGCCTGGTGCGCCGGAGCATGGACGAGGCGCCTGATGGGGAGGCGCGCCACGTCACGGTCGAGCTCAACACGATGGGCATCTATGAGAACATCGCGGGCGGCGAAAGCCAGATGTTCCTCGGGACCTACGGCGTTCTAAAGGATGTGCGGGAGCGGAAGAAGGCCGAGGCGATCATCCGCTACCAGGCCTACCATGATCTGCTGACCGGGCTGCCCAACCGCGCCCTGTTCAAGGACCGCCTGAATCTCGCGATCGCCCACGCCAAGCGGAACGGCCACATGCTGGCGATCATGTTCCTCGATCTGGACCGGTTCAAGGTCGTGAATGACACCCTGGGACATTTCGCAGGCGATGAGCTGCTCAGGGGCGTCGCGACACGGTTGCGCCAGTGCCTGCGCGAGTCCGACACGCTGGCGCGTCTGGGAGGCGACGAATTCATCGCCCTCTTGCCCCAGGTGGGGGGGCGCGCCGATGTGGTGGCGACGGCCAACAAGGTGCTGGACGCGTTGGGCCCCGCGTTCGTGATCGACGGGCACGAGGTCTTTGCGTCGAGCAGCATTGGCATCGCGGTCTATCCAGACGACGGCGCTACGCTCGACGCGCTCATCAAGAACGCGGACATCGCAATGTACCAGGCGAAGGGCTCCGGGCGAAACAACCATCAATTCTACGCCGCCCAGATGAGCGACTCCCTGTCGGATCGGCTGGCACTCGAGGGCGATATGCGAAGGGCCATCGAAGCGAACGACTTCGATGTCTTTTACCAGCCGCTGATCGACGTCGCTTCGGGCGAGATGGTCGCCACCGAAGCCTTGATCCGGTGGCGACACCCCCAGCGGGGGCTGTTGCTGCCGAGCGAGTTCATCCCGCTCGCCGAGGAAAACGGCTTGATCGTGGCCCTCGGGGAGTGGACCTTGCATCGCGTCTGCGCCCAGTTGGCGCAGTGGATCCGAGATGGTCTGCCGGCGCCGGCCGTGGCGGTCAACCTGTCGGCACGGCAAATCGAACAGCCGTCCTTCGCGCAGGCGTTCCTGCACGTGCTGGCGGAATATCGGATCGATACGGCGCTGATCAATGTGGAGATCACGGAAAGCGTGATCATGAAGGACGTGGAAAGCACCGTCTCGACGCTGCGCGAACTCAGCCTGGCGGGGATCGAGATCTCCATCGACGACTTCGGCACCGGCTACTCGTCGCTCAATTATCTCAAGCGGCTGCCGGTCGACGCCATCAAAATCGATCAATCCTTCATCCGCGACATCGATCAGGAGCCGCGCGGCGCATCGCTGGTGCACGCGATCATCGCGATGGGCGCGAGCTTGAGCCTGAAGGTCATCGCCGAGGGGGTCGAGCGCGAAGCGCAGATGCGTTTCCTGCGCGAAAACGGATGCCATGTGACGCAAGGCTTCCTGTTCTCCCATCCGCTCAGCGGGCCTGAGCTCACCGCGATGCTGCGGGGACGCCGCGTCGCTTCCGCCTAGGCGTCCCCCATGCGGCCGCCTACAGGATGGCCTCCCGCGTGATGCCGCTGCGGCGAAGGATGCGGCGCAGGCTGTGGAGGGCCTCCATCTGGATCTGGCGCACGCGCTCGCGGGTCAGCGCCAGGGCCTCGGCGAGTTCGTCGAGGGTGGCGACTTCGCACCCGCCCAAGCCATAGCGGCGCTCGATGACCCAGCGCTGCTTGTCGGTGAGTTGGGCGAGCCATTGCTTGACGAAGGATTCGACCTGGAAGACTTGGAGCAGGTCCTCGGGGAGTTGGCCTTGTTCGTCGGGGATGGATTCACCGATGGAGAGTGCGGGGTCGATGTCCAGGGGGGCATCGAGGGAGGCCATGCGCTCGTTGAGGTTCAGGACCTTGCGGACCTCTTCGAGGGGGCGCCCCAGGAGGGCGGCGATGTCCTCGACGGTGGGTTCGCGCTCGCTGCGGGTTTCAAGGTAGCGCTGGGCGCGCAGGCAGACGTTGAGTTCCTTGATGACGTGCACGGGCAGACGGATGGTGCGCGACTGGTTCATGATGGCCCGTTCAATGTTCTGGCGGATCCACCAGACGGCGTAGGTGGAGAAGCGGAAGCCGCGCTCGGGGTCGAACTTCTCCAGGGCGTGGATGAGGCCGAGATTGCCCTCCTCGATCAGGTCGAGCAGCGGCATGCCGCGGTTGACATAGTGCTTGGCGATGTTGACCACGAGCCTGAGGTTGTGCTCGATCATTTTCTGGCGGGCGGCGAAATCGCCTTGAGTGACCCGCCGCGCGAGGCGGAGCTCTTCTTCCGGAGTAAGGAGGGCATTCTGCCCGATTTCGGTGAGATAGATCTGGGTGACGTCGCCGTGGTAGTCGGGGATGAACTCCTCGCGTTCGGGCGGGGTTTCAATGGGGGCTTCCGCGGTCTCCGGCAAAAACAATTCTTCGATGCTCTCCATATCGCTTTCCATGAATAGCTCTCCTCTCCAAGGCTGAATATCCATCTCTCGCCCGGACGGACGAAGGCGACTCCGCAGGCCGGGGGCGGCGGGAGGGCGCGCGCCCTCCCTTCTGGCGGCGGCTGGACGCCGCTTGTGTGTTGTCTGGTACCCGGAAATTTACTCTAAGGGGCGCATCGGACGGTAGTCAGCATATGCTGATTTTGGTGGTAGGGTTATCTGGAGTGTTTGTAAGGAAATCCCTACCCTCGGTGCGGCCTATTCGAACAGGCGTTCCGCAATGGCGTAATGCACGAGCCCCGCATTGCTGTGGATTTTGAGTTTTTGCATCAACCGCAGCTTGTGCGTGCTGACCGTCTTGGCGCTGACCGAGAGTTGGCAGGCGATGTCGTTGATGTTGGCGCCGGCGACGATAAGCCGGAATACCTCGAATTCCCGGTCCGACAGCAGTTCGTGGAGGGGGCGGTCGGTGAAGGGATCCATTTCGCAGGCCAGCTTTTCCGCGAGGCGGCGCGAAATGTGACGGCCGCCCGCGGCGACGCGCCGGATGGCGGCGATCAGCAGGTCGGGTGCGGTCTCCTTGGTGAGGTATCCGGCTGCGCCCGCCTTCAGGGCACGCACCGCGAACTGATCTTCCTTGTGCATGCTCAAGACCAGCACGGCGGTGCGGGGGCAGCGCTGCTTGACTTGCTTGATGAGATCGACCCCGCTCACGCCGGGCATGCTCATGTCCAGGAGGACGAGATCGTAGGTGTCGCGGCCTAGCTTGCCGAGCGTTTCCTGGGCGTTGCCGGCCTCCCCGATGACCGACAGATCCTCGGCGCTCGCCAGAATATGCTTGATGCCCTCACGCACAATGGTGTGGTCATCCGCGAGAAGTATCCGAATCATGGCTTGCGGCAAAGAATCCGAAGGCACCGGAAGGCTGTCCTGATAGGTCGGCGAAAGGGTCGCGCAAAGCCGCGGCTCCCATTATAGGGGTGTTTGTGCGGGCGTGCACATAACGGCCGACCTGCCCTCAATGTCGGCCTGTGCTGCCGAATCCGCCCTCGCCGCGGGAACTCTCCCCGAAGGCGTCCACCACGTTGAAGGCGACCTGTTCGACCGGAACCACGACGAGCTGCGCAATCCGTTCGAGCGGATTGAGAATGAACGGGCTGTGGCTTCGATTCCAGCAGGATACGAAGATCTGGCCTTGGTAGTCGGAATCGATGAGGCCGACCAGGTTGCCGAGCACGATGCCATGCTTGTGGCCGAGCCCCGAGCGCGGCAGCACGAGCGCCGCGAGCTTGGCGGTGTCGAGGTGGATGGCGATCCCTGTCGGGATGAGTTCGGTCTCGCCGGGTTTGAGGGTGAGCACATGGTCGATGCACGCGCGCAGATCCAGGCCGGCCGATCCAGGGGTGGCGTAGCTTGGAGGATGCGTCTTGAGGCGCTCGTCGAGGATCTTGAGATCGATGGTTCGCATGGCGGGACGATGTCCTGGTGTTGGCGGGAACGTGCCTGGGCGGCGGGTGAAGCCGTCATGGCGCAGAAGGCGATTGCTGGTGGGCCGCGAACAGTTTGGCGATATGGGCGATCAGTTGCCGCGCGAGCACCTGTTTCGGGGCGCGTGCGAGCGGGTGCGCGCCTTCGTCGTCGAACAGGACGAGCTCGCTGTCGTCCGTGCCCACGGCGTCTTGCACGAGATTGGCCGCAAGCAGCGGCAGGTTCTTCCGGCGGCGCTTGAGTTCCGCGAACTCGTACAGGTTCTCGCTCTCCGCGGCGAACCCGACGCAGAACGGGGCGTTGGGCCGGCTGACGATGTTGGCGACGATGTCGGGGTTGGGGGCGAGCTCGAGGGTCAGAATGTGGGCATCCTTCTTGATCTTTTGTTCGCTGGGGTTGAGCACGTAATAGTCGGCGACGGCGGCTACGCTGATGAAGATGTCCACGTCGTCGATGGCGCGCTCCACCGCGTCGAGCATCTGCTGGGCGCTCTCGACGGGCAGCACGGTGGCGTCGGACAAGGGTGGCAGGCAGGTGGGGCCGGCGACCAGCGTCACCCGTGCCCCGGCCTCGTGCGCCGCACGGGCGACGGCAAAGCCCATCTTCCCGGAGCTTCGGTTGGTGATGCCGCGCACGGCATCGATCGCCTCGAAAGTCGGTCCGGCCGTGACCAGGACGGACAGGTCCTTGAGCACCTTGGGCTGGAAGGCCGCCTCGATGCGTTCGACCAGCGCCTCCGGCTCAAGCATGCGGCCCATGCCGATCTCCCCGCACGCTTGCACCCCGTAATCCGGGCCGAGCAAGGTGACCCCGTCGCGCCGAAGCTGCGCCACGTTGCGCTGGGTGGCCGCATTGCTCCACATCTGCTGGTTCATCGCCGGGGCGGCCAGGAGGGGGCACGAACGCGCCAGGCACAAGGTCGAGAGCAGGTCGTCGGCCACGCCGTGCGCGAGCTTGAACAGGAAATCCGCGCTGGCCGGGGCAATCATCACGCCATCCACGCCGCGCGTGAATTCGATATGGGCCATCCCGGTATCGATGCGGTTGTCCCACAGATCGGTGAACACGGGCTTGCCGCTCAGGGCCTGCAAGGTGGCCGGGCCGATGAACTGACAGGCCGCCTGCGTCATCACGACCTGGACATCGATCCCCCGCTTGACCAGCAGGCGCGCGAGCTCAGCCGCCTTGTAAGCGCCCACGCCCCCGGTTATGCCCAGAAGCAGGCGTTTGGGCTTGTCTGACATCGTTGTCCCATCCTGTGCGAGATCGCCAGACCGTAGAGTACCAGATCCCGGGCGGACGAGGTACCTTGACCGCGTCGAGGCGCGATGCCTGCCCCGCGTTTTTCTTTGACGCGGACCGGCGCGATATGGTATAAATCGCGTTTTTCCCTATTCATTTCAGACCGGAGTACGGATCATGGCCCGAGTATGCCAAGTGACTGGCAAGGCGCCGATGGTGGGCAACAATGTCTCCCATGCGAACAACAAGACCAAGCGTCGTTTCCTTCCGAATCTCCAGAAGCGCAGGTTCTGGGTCGAGTCCGAGAACCGCTGGGTGAGCCTGCGGATCGCCAACGCGGGGTTGCGGGTGATCGACAAGAAGGGGATTGACGTCGTTCTGGCGGAACTGCGCGCGAAGGGCGAGAAGATCTAGGAGGCCCTTGCGGCGCGAGCCGGTCGTGCGATGGGCATGACGGCACCATGAAACGAAGGAGTACTTGAAGATGCGCGAAAAAATCAAGTTGGAGTCGACTGCCGGGACCGGGCACTTCTACACGACCACCAAGAACAAGCGGACGATGCCGGAGAAGATGGAAATCAAGAAGTACGACCCGGTTGCCCGCAAGCATGTCGCCTACAAGGAAACCAAGCTGAAATAGGCGAGCGCTCCGACAGCGTCCATTCCGGTGGGGGCGTTCCGTCCTCGCCGCCGCAGGTGGCCTAATCCAGCGCCTGCCATTTCCGTATCAGGGCCGCTTGACCGCAGTGGCGGCCCTCGCCGTCCACGACGTTCCAGACTGTCGCATCGCTGATCAGGAAGGCCGGCCTTTCCGGGTGATCCGGATGCCGCGATAGTCGTCCACGAACCCTTGCCGGGTGACCCTCTCGAGCAGCGCCGCGCGTTCCTCCTGGTTCGCCGGTTCGGCCGACAGACGCGAGGGCAGGGCGGTGAAGGCTTCGAAAGTGCTCTCAAACAGCGCCAAGGCTTGCCGGTTTCCATAGCGGAACACGGGATCGGGCTGCGTGTCGTGGGCGACCAGCGCGAACGGGGCCTCGAACAACGCCGCCCGGGCGGATGGCACCCGGCAGCAGCGCGCGTCCGGTCCAGAGGGCATAGCTCGCGCGCAATGCGTCGAGGAAGGCATCAGACTCCATGGGCGCCGGTCAGGCGTAACAGCGAAGCTTGCGGGAGAAGTCCCGCAGCGCGTCGATGCCGCTGCCTTCCGCGCGAAGGCACCAGTCCTGCAACTGTTTGAGCAACTGCTCCTTGGAGGCCGTCGAGCGGTCCCAAAGCGCAGTGAGTTCCTGGCGCATGGTGTACACCGTCTGTAGCACGGTGGAGTGGCCGATCAGCTCCAGCAGCTTGGTCTTCTCGGTCTCCGCAAGGGTCTTCGCCTCCAGGTGCAGCAGCTTGGGCATGAGGCTCTTGAGCCCCTTGTCGTGCAGATCAGGCAAGCGGCAGGCGAGCTTCTCGAGCTCGTCGCGGTAGGTCTTCTTGACCGAACGCGCGAACTTGGTCATTACGTCGTAGCGGTGCGTGATCACCGCGTGCAAGGTGGTCAGGTCGGCGACCGCCTTGGCGCTCGTCCAATGGATCTTGGGCGCCACCTTCTTGACCGTGGCGAGGCGCAGCAGGCTCAGGATGCGGATGTAGAGCCAGCCGATGTCGAATTCGTACCATTTGCTCGACAGTTTGGCCGATGTGCCGTAGGCGTGATGGTTGTTGTGGAGTTCTTCACCGCCGATGAGAATGCCCCAGGGCACGATATTGGTGCTGGCGTCGTTGCACGAGAAGTTGCGATAACCCCAGTAGTGGCCGATGCCGTTGATGACGCCTGCCGCGGTCAGCGGGATCCAGAGCATCTGGACGCCCCATATCGAAAGGCCGATCGGTCCGAAGAGCACGAGGTCGATCGCCAGCATGAGCCCGATGCCCACCACGGTGTGCCTGCCGTAGACATGCCGCTCCAGCCAGTCGTCGGGCGTGCCGTGCCCGTATTTCTCGAGCGTCTCGGGATTTCGGGCTTCCTGTCGGTACACCTCCGCGCCTTGCCAAAGCACTTTCCGGATCCCGAGGACCTGCGGGCTATGGGGGTCGGCGGGCGTCTCGCAATGCGCATGGTGCTTGCGGTGGACGGCGGCCCACTCCTTGGTGACCATGCCGGTTGTGAGCCACAGCCAGAAGCGGAAGAAATGGCTGACGACCGGGTGCAGCTCCAGCGCGCGGTGCGCTTGATGGCGATGCAAGAAGATGGTGACGGCCGCGATCGTGACATGGGTCAAGCCCAGGGCGACGGCCACGGCACCCCACCAGGGGAGATCGAAAACGCCGAGAAACATGAAAAGGTGTCCTAGCAAAGAAAGTTACGGGTATTGTGCGGGAGAAGCGGAAAACGCGTCAAAGTCAAGTGTAGCATGGACGAGGCCTGTAAATGGCTCCCCGGCACGGTTCATCCCACTCCCAGCGTGCTGGCCGCGAGATCGCCGATCACGCGAACTTCCCGCTGAGGGTAGGGGATCTGGATGTCGTGCTTCTGGAACTCGCGCCAGATCTCGAGGTTGATGTCCGATACCAGGGCCAGTTGGCCTTGTTCGGGATCGGAAATCCACACGCTCATTTTCAGATTGATGCCGCTGTCGGCGAATTCCGTGAGATAGACCGCCGGGGCGGGATCCTTGAGGACGCGCGCATGGTGGCTGGCCGCGGTGCGCATGATGGACATGGCGAGCTCGAGCGGCGCATCGTAGGCGACCTGGACGGGGATGGAGACCAGCACATTGCGGTCCGAGTACGAGTGGTTGACGACGGTGGAGGTGATGAGGGTTTCATTGGGAATGATGGACTCGGTGCCATCGAGCCCCTTGAGCACCATGTAACGGCCCGTCAGTCGCCGGACGACGCCGTAGCGGTTGTCGACGGTCAGGGTGTCGTCCAGATGGATCGACTTGTCCAGCAGGATGATGAAGCCGCTGACATAGTTGCTGGCGATCTTCTGCAGGCCGAAGCCCAGGCCTACGCCCAGCGCGCCCCCGAACACCGACAACGCGGTGACGTCCACGCCGATGGACGGCAGGACGATCAATACCCCCCCGATCAGCAGCGTCGCCCGGATGAACTTCGTGAGCAGGACGCGCAGGTTCATCTCGAGGGTGGCCGCCTGCATGATCCTCAGTTCGGCGATGCCGCCCAGCCAGAGCGCGAGGACCACCGCGATGCTGATCGACAACAGGCCCTCCAGGATGAGGAGCACGGAGACGTGCTGATCGCCGATATCGAAGCCCAGCGTGCCGAGCGAATGCAAGATGACCGGCGAGAACCCGGTGATATGGAGCGCGAGCCCGATCCACACCAGCGTGCTCACGATGCGCTCCCAGTACTGGAGGGGCCCGCCGCGGGCGAGGCTGTTGCGCAGGATGAATACCGAAATGCGAATGATGGCGAGCGAGGCGAGCAGCGGAATCACGATGTCGAGCAGGCGCGCGTTCGGATGGCCGAGAATGACGCGTGCGAGCCAGACCAGGCCCAAGGCGGCCACCGGGAAGGTCAGGCGCTGGATGCCGCCGATTTCCCATTGCCACTTTCCCGTCGCGGGACTGACGTGCTTTCTGACCCAGCGATTCAGCCAAGCGGCGATGGGCAGGCTGACGGCCACGACGGCGGCTTGCCAGACGATACTGGTGCGGCTGCGATGAAGCCAGAGATCGACGAGAAGATTATGGATTTGTGTTGGGTTTTGCATGGGTTCAACGTTCGGCGCGCTGCATAGCCAGGAGCAGTGTCCCTGTCACAAGTGGGGGCAACGCGGTGTTTTTCAAGGGCGGCTTCAAGGCGGGGCATCGCCGGGCGCGCCGGCGGTGCGCTCCAGCACCGCGGCGAAGAACCCGTCGGTGCCGTGGCGGTGGGGCCCGAGGCGGCAGTAAGGTCCGGTGTCGAGGGGAATGCGCGCGCGCGCGAAGATTTCGGCGGCATCGCGGCGCACGAATTCCGGATGGGCGGCCAGGAAGGCGTCCACCTGCGCGTCGTTTTCCTCCGGCAAGATGCTGCAGGTGGCATAGACCAGGCGTCCCCCGGGTTTGAGCAGGCGCGCCGCCGCCGCCAGGATGGCGGCCTGGCGGGCGGTCAGTTCGGCGAGAGTGTGCGGGCTCTGGCGCCACTTGAGATCGGGATTGCGCCGCAGTGTCCCAAGGCCGCTGCACGGGGCGTCGACCAGCACCCGGTCGATCTTGCCGGCCAGGCGCTTGATGCGCGCATCGTTTTCATGACTGATGAGCGCGGCGGACACGTTGCTCAGCCCCGAGCGCTTGAGCCGCGGCCTGAAGCGGGAGAGCCGCTTCTCCGACACGTCGAAGGCATAGAGATGGCCCTGCGAATGCATGAGGGCGCCCAGGGCCAGGGTTTTGCCCCCGGCGCCCGCGCAGAAGTCGACCACCCGGTCATGGCGTTTCGGGGCCAGCAAAAAGGCGAGCAATTGGCTACCCTCATCCTGGACCTCGATGTGCCCCTCGAGAAAGAGCGGATGCCGCGCGAGGGCGCGCTTGTCCGCGAGCCGGACGCCGACCGGCGAATAGGGCGTGGGCGAGGCCGCGATGCCTTCCTTCTCCAGCGCCGCGAGCACGTCCGCCCGCGTCGCGCGCACGGTGTTGACGCGCAGGTCCAGCGGCGCGGCCGTCTGCATGGCACGCCCGAACGCGAGCACCTCGTCGTCGGGCCAATGGCGCAGGCGTTCGACGACCCAATCGGGCAACTCTGCCTGGACCGCGAGCGGTTCGTCGGCGAGGCTTGCCGCTTTGACGCGCGCCGCCCATTCCATTTCGCCTTCCCGCAAGCACGGTGCGAGCTCCCGCCGGTTCAGGCCGCGCAGCTTGAGGAGATAGGCGGCCACGAGGTGGCGCGGCACGCGGTCCCCCGCCACATGCTCCAGCAACCGGCTATGGCGCAGCACCGCGAACACGGTCTCCGCCACGAATGCGCGGTCATGGGCGCCGAGGTTCGGGTGCTCTCGAAAATAGCGGCTCGTGACGGCGTCGGCGGGCCCCTCGAAGGTCATGATGGCCTGCATGAGCGCGGCCGCATGGTTGAACTGAAATGAAGAACACGACATCGGACGCCCTGTGCGAGATCCTAAGGTCCGCTAGTTTAGCGGTTTGGGGGCGCCAAGCCCAGCGGCCCGCGCGCTCAAGGCCGCTCCGGCCGGATCGACGCTGATCGCCTGCACCACCTCTTCGGCGCTGTCGCCGCTCTTGTCGGTAAGGCGCACCTTGACGGGGAGGTCGCCGTAGGCCTCGGCGAGCCAGATGTCGACTCCGCGCCCCCCCGGCTTGTCCACGCGCGCAAGATGCCAGGTCTTGAGCGATCCCAGCCCCGTGGCGATGCGCTCGACACCCACGACCCGATAACGGTAGACGGTGAGCGCGCGCCCATCGGTCACCCTCAGATCCACGAATCCGGCCCTCGGCCGGAGAAACGCGAGTTGGTAGGCGAGGCTCAGCAAATCCTGGGTCCCTCGGGGAAGCGGCACGGTTTCGGAATCGCTGTCTGAGCCGTAGGTGAGGGTATGGGCCCGCCAGTCGAACTGCGCCGAATCGGTCGTCGCGGCGTTTTGCCCTCTTTCGATCCAGAAGGCATCCGGACGCAAGCCATCGGTCGTCAGTGTGCCGTCGCTGATTTCCACGAATCGCCCCCGCTTGAAGAGAGAGAAAATTCCCGTGGCATAAGCGACCTGGGTCAAGGCATAGCGGTTGCCGGTGCGCTCGAAGGATTGGATCAGGCGGCCCACGTCCAGGCCCTGGGTGCCCTTGTAGAGGGTGAAGGTCAGGGTGACCCGTCGCGGCCAGCCGCTCGCCGGGGAGACCGGCGGCGATGCCGGCGCTGCCGGCGGGGCGGGCGGTGCCGCCGGGGCGGGTGGGGGCGCCGGCGGCGTGGGGGGGAGCGGCTGCGCGACGGGCACCGGCCGCGTGCGCCGTGCGGGAGTGGCTCGCGGCCTCCTCGGGGAACGGCTCTTGCGTGAGTGCGCAGGGTGGCGTCGATGCACAGGCGCGGGCGTGCGCTGCGCGCGGGTCTGGGGCGCAGGGCGATGCCGGTGCGCGGCGGGTAGCGCGCGCGGGCGCGGGGGCTTGGGGGGCGGCGCGCGAAAGGCCAGCAGCGCCGTGAGCCGCGAAGGCCGCACGGGGCGCGCGCGAGCGCGCCAGGCGAAATGCGGGTCGGTCAAAATGGCCAGATGGATCAGGGCGGACAAGGCCAGGGCGACAGCCATGGGGCCCAGCGTTCGCCTGCGGCCATGGCGATGGGAGGGCGCGCGCATCGTCGTGCGGCGCCGCTAGCGGATGGACAGTCGGGTGATCGTCTGGCGAAGGCGCATCCCATTGCTCTGGTCCATCTCGAGCTGCACCGGGAAATTGTCCTGCGTCGTTGCGAGCCATACGTCGAATCCGTGTTCTCCCGGGGCGTGATCCTTGGCGTAGTGCAGGGTCTCGAAAGTGCCCGCAGGGGTTGCCACCTGCTCTCGGCCGACCAGATGATAGCTGTAGTGCTCGAGACTGCGGCCGCTCGTCATGGCGAAGCGCAGGGTAGGGCCAAGATGTGACATGAACAGGAATTGATACATGAGGCTCAAGCGGTCCTGGGTGCCGGCCGGCAGCCTCGTGCGCTCGGTTTTGCCGTCATGGCGCATCGTCAGCGTTTGGGTGGGCCAGTCGAAGGCGGCTGCGAGGGCCCGGCGGGGATCGGGCCCGCGGTCCTCTTCGAAGCGCAGGGGCTTGAGGCCGAAGGCCGTGACCGTCCCCACGCTCGTGAGCTTGATGTTGCCCTTGTGGAACAGGGCCAGCAGGCCCACGGCATGGCTGATGCTCTCGATCTGGTAGCGGTTGCCGCTGCGCGCGAAGGTTTCCTGGTCGATGCCGACGGGTTGTCCTGCGGCCGTGAGCGAGTATGTCGCATCGATGTGCCGAGGGGGGGCGGCAGCGGCCGGATAGTTGAGTCCGAGTAGGCCGAACAGACCGAGGAGCCAGAAGAAGGTTTTCATAGAGTCTCGCGAGGACACGCCTGTCGCAGGCCGGGGGGGAATCGCGGGCTTGCGAAGCGAGCCATAGGAGCTGCAAAAATGCGGGTGTTCAAGTCGGCAGGCTTCCATGTCCGATAACGCCTTCGACCTCAGTCGGGGGTTGATGGGCTTATGGCGCGTCCACGGGCGAGAGCAACGCTTGTTCAGACCGTATTTGCGCGTCCGAGTTTACGACCTTCTGGCCCTCCACCTTGAGCTTGCCTTGCGCGAACCAGCGAATGGCCGCGGGATAGGCCCGGTGCTCCGCCGCGAGCACCCGGGCGGCCAGCGTCTGCTCGGTGTCCTCGGCGAACACCGGCACCGCGGCTTGGATGATGATCGGGCCATGATCGAGCTGGGGGGTGACGAAGTGGACGGTGCAGCCATGGATCTTGACCCCCTCCGCGAGTGCGCGCGCATGGGTGTCGAGGCCCGGGAACGCGGGCAGCAGCGACGGATGGATGTTGATGATGCGCCCGCTGTAGCGGGCAATGAAGGCATCGGTGAGGATCCGCATGAAGCCCGCCAGGACGATGAGGTCGGGCCGGCTGACATCGATGCGTTCGGCGAGGCGCTCTTCGAAGGCGGGGCGACTGGCGAACGCCCGGTGATCGACCACCTCGGTTGCCACGCCCCTTGCGCGCGCGAATTCGAGCCCGGCCGCGGCGGGGTTGTTGCTGATCACTGCGGCGACGTGCACGGGCAGGTCGGCGTCGAGAATCGCGCGCAGGTTGCTGCCGCGGCCGGAGATGAGGACGACGATGGAGATCATCGCACGAGGGTCTGGGCTTCGTCCGCTCCGCGTGCACGAATGTGCCCGACGATCCAGGGCTGCTCGCCGGATGCCGTGAGGCTGGCCAGTGCGGCGTCCTGATGCGCCGCGTCGACGACCACCACCATGCCGATGCCGCAATTGAAGGTGCGCAGCATTTCCTCGGCGGCGACGTGACCGTTCTCCTGCAGCCAGCGGAACACCGGGGGCTTGGGCCAGGCCCCCTTGTGGAGGACGGCCGCGAGCGTGGGGGCGAGGATGCGCGGGATATTCTCGAGCAGGCCGCCTCCGGTGATATGGGCCAATCCCTTCACGGGAACGGCGCGCATCAGATCGAGGACGGCCTTGACATAGATGCGGGTAGGGGCCAGCAGCACCTCCCCGAGGGGGCGTCCCTCGAAATCCTGGCTGAGATCCGCGCCTGTGCGCTCGATGACCTTGCGGATCAGGGAATAGCCGTTGGAGTGTGGCCCGCTGGAAGCCAGGCCGATGATGACGTCGCGTTCCTGGATCGTGGTGCCGTCGATGATCCGGTCCTTTTCCACCGCACCGACCGCGAAGCCCGCCAGATCATATTCCCCGGGCGGATACATGCCGGGCATTTCCGCCGTTTCGCCGCCGATCAGCGCACAGCCTGCCTGCTCGCACCCGGCCGCGATTCCCTGGATGACCTGGGTGGCCGTCGCCACGTCGAGCTGGCCGCAGGCAAAGTAGTCGAGAAAGAACAGCGGCTCGGCCCCCTGCACGAGGATGTCGTTGACGCTCATGGCGACAAGGTCGATACCCACGGTGTCGTGGCGATCGAGCAAGAAGGCGAGCTTGAGCTTGGTGCCGACGCCATCGGTGCCGGCGACCAGGACGGGATTGCGGAATTTCTTCGAGATCTCGAACAGGGCGCCGAAGCCGCCCAGCCCCGCCAGGACCTCGGGGCGCAACGTCCTTCGGGCGAACGGCTTGATGTTTTCCACCAGCCGGTCGCCAGCGTCGATGTCGACACCGGCGTCGCGATAGCTCAAGGCGTCGGGCGAAGATGCGGGGTCTGTCAAGTGCATGTCCTCTTGCAGGGAATTTATTCCGGCGGCGCGCGTAGCGGACGCGGCCCCGGGGAAGCCTTTAGAATGCGGTCGTTATTTTACCTGAAAAGACGGGTGCCCGTCCGCTTGGTCGCCGGCGGCTAATGGTTGCCATGGCCTGCGATCGCCACGTCCTGTCGTGCGGCGAAATCGAGCATGCGATCGATGGGGCGCTTCGCCCGGGCGCCGACAGCGGGGTCGACGACGATTTCGTTCTCCCCGGTTTCCAGCACGTGGGCGAGTTGCCGCAATCCGTTCATGGCCATCCACGGGCAGTGCGCGCAGCTCTTGCAGGTCGCGCCGATGCCCGCCGACGGCGCCTCGACGAAGGTCTTTCCCGGCGCCGCCTGCTTCATCTTGTGGAAGATGCCGTTGTCGGTGGCGACGATGAGCGTGCGTGCCGGCAGCTCCTTGGCGGCTTCGATGAGCCGCGTGGTCGAGCCTACCACATCGGCCAGGGCGATGACCGAGCGCGGGGACTCGGGATGGACCAGCACGGCCGCATCCGGATGGCGTTCCTTGAGCACCGCGACGCCCTGCGCCTTGAAGGCCTCATGGACCACGCAGGCGCCCTGCCAGAGCAGCATGTCGGCGCCGCTCATCTGCTGCACATAGTGGCCGAGGTGGCGGTCGGGGGCCCAGATGAGTTTCTCGCCTTGGGCATGGAGATGGCGAGCGACCTTGACGGCAATGCCGGAGGTGACCATCCAGTCGGCGCGCGCCTTGACCTTGGCGCTGGTGTTGGCGTAAACGACCACGGTGCGGTCGGGGTGGGCATCGCAGAACCGGCTGAAGTCGTCCTCCGGACAGCTCAAGTCGAGGGAGCATTGCGCATCGAGATCCGGCATCAGCACCCGCTTTTCGGGGTTGAGGATCTTCGCCGTCTCGCCCATGAAGCGAACGCCCGCCACGAGCAGGGTGCGCCCGGGATGCCGATGGCCAAAGCGGGCCATCTCCAGGGAATCGGAGACAATGCCGCCGGTTTCTTCGGCGAGATCCTGCAAATCGCCGGACACGTAATAATGGGCGACCAGCACGGCATCTTGTTCTGCCATCAGCCGTTTGATGCGCTCGATGAGACGCGCGCGCTCCTCTTGCGCGAGCGGCGCCTCGGCGGGGCGCGCGGGCAGCGGCGGGGGTTGTGGGATCAGTCGAGCGGCGCGGTCCATCGTTCTCGTCCTTCCGGTAGCAGGCGACCCGGATGGCGGCTCGAGAGCCGATCCTCCAGGCGGTTGGGCAATGCATGTTTATGGCGGCTCATCGGATGATTTCAACCCTTCCGGGGAACTTCAGGCGGTAGAGCTGGGCGGGGCGGTGCTTTCCGTCTCTGCGCTCCTCTCCCGTCGGTTCGATTTGCTCCAGCGCGAGCGCCCATTTGCGGAAGTTGCGCTTGTCGACCCGTTGCGCCAGGATGATTTCATGGACCGCCTGGAGTTCGCTCAAGGTGAATTTCTCGCCCATGAACTGGAACGCGATGGTTGAATAGGTGAGCTTAGAGACCAGCCGATGGTGCGCCAGCGCGACGATCTCGCAATGGTCGAAGGCGAGAGGCGGCAACTGTTCGAGCGCAAACCAGCCCACGGCCTGCGGCTCGGCGGGTGCGCGCAGTGCCAGTCGGTCGGACGGCACGAGCGCGTAATAGGCGATGCTGATGACCCGTTGGAGCGGATCGCGTCCAGGGTCGCCGAAGGTATAAAGCTGCTCGAGATAGACGCCCGACATTCCCGTCTGCTCGTCCAGCGCCCGGGTGGCGCAGGCCTTGAGGCCCTCGTCCGGCCCCACGAAACCGCCGGGCAGCGCCCATTCGCCCTGAAAGGGAGCCTCCGTGCGCTTCACCAGCAGCAGCGCCAGCCTCCGGTCGCGGATGGTGAAGATGACGATGTCGGTCGTGACCGCCAAGCTGCGGTCCCATGAGCAAGATGGCATGGGGCGATTAGTGTATAAAATACACTAATTTTAGTGTGCAACATACACTATGTCAAGAAGGCCTGACACATGAATGTAACAAGGATGAAGGGCCCGTGGCATCTGCTAAACTTTGCAGCAGTTGTCGATTTTTCCAGGACGCGGCGCGCACGGTGCCTACCGGCGGATTCTTGATGAAGCAGTTACTGTTAGAGCTTATTCCTCCCGTTCCGAGCACCTTTGAAAACTTCGTGGTCGGGCGCAACCGCGAGCTGGTTCATCAGTTGCGCGCCGCGCTGGAGCCCTCGGCTGCCGAACGCTTTATTTATGTTTGGGGTGCGCCCGGCAGCGGCAAATCGCATCTTCTGGAGGCTTTCGCGGCACGCGCTCGGACGCTCGGGCAGGCGGCGGTCAGGCTGGGGGCAGTCGGGTTCGATGAGGCTCAAGTGCCCGACGATTGCCTCCTGGTGGCCCTCGACGATGTGGAGTCATTGGCCGGTGATGCGGCGCAGACCGCCCTGTTCAACGTGTACAACGACTTGCGTGAGCGCGGGGGTGCGCTCGTGGCGAGCGGCGCCGCCGCGCCGGGGCAGCTGGGGCTGCGCCCGGAGCTCGCAACGAGGCTCGGATGGGGTTTGGTCTATCAGGTTCACGGCTTGACCGACGAGGAGAAAATGGAGGCGCTGGCAGGGCGTGCACGCGAACATGGCTGGCCGCTGCCGAATGAGGTGGCGGCCTACCTGATGCGCCATGCTGCACGCGATCTTTCCTTTCTGCTCGGCACCGTCGAGGCGCTCGACCGCTATTCGCGGGAGACGAAGCGTCCCATCACGGTGCCTCTGCTGCGGGAGATCCTGCCCTCCGCGGCCGAGGATTAGGCCATGGCGCATCTGGTCGCAGACATCTCCTCCCATGGGTTCGGCCATCTGGCGCAAGTCGCGCCGGTGCTGAACGAATTGGCCGCGCGCCTGCCGGATCTTCGCCTGACCCTGTGCACGGCCCTCCCGGAAGAGGTCCTCCGGGAACGCGTCGAAGGGCCTTTCGTGCATGTCAAATCCGCCACGGATTTCGGCATGTGCATGGCCGATGCCCTGGAGGTTCGGGTCGACGACAGTGCGGCCGCCTATGCGGTTTTGCATGCCGATTGGGACGCCCGGGTGGAAGGCGTGGCGCGCCGCCTCGAGCAGCACGCGCCGGATCTGGTACTGGCGGACGTTTCCTACCTGTGCCTTGCGGGCGCGCGTCGGGCCGGCATCCCGGCGGTGGCCATGTGCTCCCTTAATTGGGCGGAGATCTACCGGCACTACTGCGGGGAACGGCCGGAAGCACCGCGCATTTTGCAGCAGATGGCGCACGCCTATGGGGGCGCGGAACGCTTCCTGCGGCTTCAGCCGGGCATGCCGATGGAGCGCCTCCCTGGCGGCGTCGATGTCGGCCCCATTGCGCAAGTCGGGCGAAATCGCCGGGCGGAAATCAACGCCCGCCTGCACTTGGACGGTGACCTTCGCCTGGTGCTGGTGAGCTTGGGCGGCATTGGCATGCGCCTGCCTTGGGCCGATTGGCCAGCGGCCGCGCGCACGCGCTACCTGGTCGATGCACCGGCGGACTCGGCGGTTGGACCGACGTCCTCGTTCCGGGACCTGGGCATGCCCTTCGTCGACGTCCTGGCTTCTTGCGACGCCCTGGTGACCAAGCCGGGCTATGGCAGCTTCGTCGAGGCCGCCGTCAACCGCGTCCCGGTGCTTTATCTGCCGCGCAAGGACTGGCCGGAGGAGCCCTACCTGGTCGAATGGCTGGCCACCCACGGCCGTTGCGCGCCGGTGAGCCGCACCGATCTGGAAGCGGGTTGCCTGGAGCACGCCTTGGTCGGGCTCGATGCGCTCGCGCGAAGGGAGGTGGTTCAGCCCAGCGGCATCGCCAGGGCCGCCGATCTGATCGAGGCCTATCTCGAAAGTCCGCCCGCGGTCCGTGCGTGTTCACGCGCCGCCATTGATTGAGGCGGCACCCGCCAAGGAACGCGCCCGCCAGCCGGGTGTCGTATTGTGAAAGGTGGAACCGCGAGCGCCTGCCCGCGGCCGAACGGATGCGCCCCTGCCTTGCCATGGCGGGTGTTCCGAAGTGTCGGGCGCTCGAATTGCCACTCGGTCTTCCTGCTCTTGGGGCACCGAGGGACGTACGGAGGTTGCATGGGATTGGTCGAAGATTTTGAGCATGTGTCTGCCGGTGGGCTCCACTGGAAGCTGGAGGAGATCCCCTTCGCCAGAATCGATCTTGGCCGCGTCAAGGACGACGCGCAGCTGTTCGCCATGCTGACCTGCGCCTCCTTCGTCGAGATTGCCTCCGACCTGTATGGGCGCAATCTCGTCACCCACTTCGCGGACAATGCCGACGTGGTGGCCTGGATTTCAGGCCACTGGCAGCCTGAGGAGGTGCAGCATGGGCGCGCCTTGAAAGCTTACGTCAAGGCCGTTTGGCCTGATTTTCCCTGGGCCGAAGCGTTCGATGCCTTCATCCAGGACTACGCCCCCACCGCCACGCAGGCGCACCTGGAGCCTCGGCGCGCCCTGGAGATGGCGGCGCGCTGCATGGTGGAGACGGGGACGGCCACTTTCTATACGGCGCTCGGCGCCCATTGCGAAGAGCCGGTCCTCAGGCAGATCGTGCTCAATATCCGCAACGACGAGATCCGTCATTACAAGCATTTTTACCGGTTCTTCAAGGACTACAATGCCCTTGAGCGGCAGGGCAACGCGGCGATTGCGCGGACGCTGGTCAAGCGGATGGCGATCACCCGGAACGAAGACGCCTACCTCGCCTACAAGCACTTCCACGCCGTGCGCTATCCGCGCGAGGCCTTCACGGATGCCCACTTCCAGCAGTACCTCGAACGCGGACGGCGGTTGGCGCGGCGCACCTATCCGTTCCCCATGGCCGCCAAGATGACCCTGCGTCTGTTGAATCTGAATACCCGCGTCAGGACGGCATTGACGCCCGCGGTGGCCTTCCTCGCGCGGGGCATCCTCATGCGTTGAGGGCGGCTTTGCCGGCTCGGACCTCGAGGTCAGTCCGGCGCCTTTTCCTCCTCTTCGGCGATTTCCTTATGGACCGCGGCCATATCGATCGCCTTCACTTCCTCGATGAGCTTCTCCAGGCTGGAACCGGGCAGCGAGCCGGCTTGCGAGAACAGGATCACCTTTTCCCGGAACACCATCAGCGTCGGGATCGAGCGGATTTGGAAATAACCGGCCAGTTCCTGCTCCGCTTCCGTGTTCACCTTGGCGAACACGATGTCCGGGTGGCTCTCGGACACCTGCTCGTAGACCGGCGCGAACGCGCGGCAGGGCCCGCACCAGGGCGCCCAGAAGTCGACGATCACGATGTCGTTGTTGACGATGGTGTCCTCGAAGGTGTGTTGGGTCAGTTCAACCGTGGCCATAGGGTCTCCGTTCAAAAGATGGAAGGGGAAGCGTCATGAGGATGGCAAGTCCAGTCCTGGCAGCGATCAGGAGGCCAAAGCCGTGATCGGGCACCGTTCGTCGGGATGGACGCCGCGCGAGGCGGGAGCGGCAAGCTGCGCGATGGCCCATCCTCCCATCGATACCATAACCTTTTTGCGCGCGAGAATCTACCTTTGATCTGCGTTTTCCGGGGCCGGGGGCAAGGGACTCGCCACCGACCGCGCAAACCGTGTATCCTGCCGGTCAGATGACGCGTGAAGGTGGAGATGCTCATGGACTTGAAGCCCCTTTTCAGGGTGATGGCGGAAAAACAGGCGTCCGACCTTTTCTTTTCCGCCGGCGCGCCGGTCTTCATCAAGATGGAGGGCAGGCTGCGGCGGGTGAACAAGCAGGTCCTGGATGCCCCCTTGCTCAAGCAGATCGCCTATTCCCTGATGTCGCCCGAGCAGATCCGGGAGTTCGAGACGAATCGCGAGATGAACTTCGCCTATGGCGTGCCCGAGGTCGGCCGCTTCCGCGTGAACGTCTTCTGGCAGCGCTCCAGCGTGGCGATGGTTATTCGCTATATCAGCGGCTTGGTGCCGGATCCGGACACCCTGGGGCTGCCCGGCGCCCTGAAGGATTTCGTGATGGAAAAGCGGGGGCTCGTCCTCGTCGTGGGCGCGACCGGGTCCGGCAAGTCCACCACGCTCGCCTCGATGATCGACTACCGCAACACGAACCAGCCGGGGCATATCCTCGCGGTGGAGGATCCGATCGAGTTCGTGCACCGGCACAAGAAGTCGATCGTGAATCAGCGCGAGGTCGGGATGGACACCCTGTCCTACGGCAATGCCTTGGTCAATGCGATGCGCGAGGCGCCGGATGTACTCGTCATCGGCGAGATCCGCGATGCCGAAGTGATGCGGCAGGCCATCCTCTACACGCAAAGCGGCCATCTGTGCCTGGCGACCTTGCACGCGAACAACGCCTACCATGCGCTGACGCGCATCATCAGCTTCTTCCCGCTGGAAGCGCGGGAACACCTGTTGGCCGATCTGGCGGCGAGCCTCAGAGCGGTCGTGTCCCAGCGTCTGGTGCCCGGCGTGGACGGCAGGCGGGTGGCCGCGGTCGAAGTCATGCTCAATTCCCTTTACGTGGCCGATCTCATCCGCAGGCAGGACATCGGCGGCATCAAGGACGCCATGGAGCAGTCGATCAACGACGCCTCGCAGACGTTCGAGCGGGCCTTGTTCGACCTCTACCAGGCGGGCCGGATCAGCCTGGACGAGGCGTTGGCCAATGCCGACTCCCGCAACAATCTCGAATGGCTCATCAAGAATTACGCGGCGGACAAGCCCCCGGAAGCGGCTCTGGCGCGGCCTAACGGGACCAAGCCGGCGGAGGGCGATTTCTCCGACATCACGATCATGCCGGAGCTGCTGGGCTAGCGACCGCGCCCTATGGGCCGGGGGCGCGACGGGCACGGGCTGCGTGATCCGAATGCCTTGGGGCGTGACTGCGGCGCGGTAGGTGATCGCCTCGACGCCTTCCTCGATGGCTTCCCGAAGCGGGCGCCCCTGGCCGTGACCGCGTCGGGGAAAAGAGCCGTCGCCCCCTGCGGTGGCGGTCACGCTCTCGACCTCGAGATGGCAGGCGAGAGGACGCCGGCGCGGCTGCCTTCACGCCCCTTATGGGCCGTCGGCGTCCGCTTCGGGCGCCTCGTCCAGCGCCCGGATCTCTTCGTTCAAATCGGCGATCTCGCGCTCGACGCCCCGCAACTCCGCTTCAAGGGTCTCGAGCGGGGCCGCCGAGAGCGCATCGGTCTGGCGGGCGATCGCCGCCACCAGCTGGGCGCGGATCCGATTCAGCTCGGTCATGCGCTTGCGGGCCTTGGTCAAGGTTTCGCTGCGTGTTGTCATGGAAGCTTCGCGGGCATGTCCGGCATCTGCACCGGCAAGGCTGAGGGCGCACTGCGCCCCGTGCCCGGCGCCTCGTCCGCAATCCTCGGTGAATGGGCACGTTGCGTTCGGAATCGGCAGGCGCTCACGGGGTCCCTGTGGGCAGGGGGGCGGCGCGCTCGCGGCCGCTGTGCGCCTTGTCCCATCGAAGCGCCTGCGGGAGATTGTCGATGCGGTCCATGAAGCGCCAGACCACCGGTTTCCCGGGCAGGTCGTCGTATTTCACGAGCCGCCAGATCTTTCCTGTCTGGGTGTCGAGCAAGAACGTGTCCGCACGCACATGCGGGTCGATGACGATCTCGAAGCGTCCCGGTGGCGGATTGAGCGTGGCGCCGAAGGCGGGCGCACCTGCCAAGCCCACGATTGCGAGCAGCAAGAGGCATGTTCTTAGCATCGGGCTGACCTCTCTTTCCTTAGGCGGGCCGACAAGCCGGCCGATCCGTTTATTGTACTGCGCGTCCACGTGATCTGCATAACGAGCGCGCGGTTGTCCGTGACGGGGCGAAGCGGCCCGGCCAGGGTGAAGTTGCTCTCCGGGATCTTTGTCTGCGGAAACATAACGAATTGATGGGATGACACCCCTGCCTCGGGCGTCTGCGCAAGATTGGCGAGACGGTGTGGTCTGTGGCCACCTGTCGGGGGGAATCGGTCGCCTTGGCCGCGTTGTTGGCGGCGGCCCTGACGTGCTCGGTTCGGGATCGGTGGATCGGTTCGGACTTTCGTTCCCGATACGGGCGCTTGACCCTGATCGCCAACAACAGCCGTTGTCTGATGTTCCCCGCAGGGCCCTCCCCGAACGCGGGCTCGCGCGTGCTTTCCCTCGTTGAGCCCGCATCGGCGCTGACGGGCTTGCGCGCTTCGGCTACTCCCGCATCCGCACAGGTTTCGGTCCCGAGAACGTGGCTTGGTTGCGCCGCTTCGCCATCGGCCTGTGCAACTCATTCCTCAAAACGCGCGAAAGCGTCGCAGCAAGAACCAAGGCGTTGGCTTCGAACACCCGCCGCGTTCTCGATGATCTCCGGGTGACCGAGAATTCCAGACGTACCGCTCAAGCGATTGCCTGAGCTCGCGCAAATTCGCCGTGGTGGCCTGGCGGTCGGATCTTGACATTATTTGACCCCTCCTGGCTTGACGGTCCCGATGCCCAGGGCCTAATATCGGCCCCTGAAATGGGCAAGGAATAGGCTATGAGCGCGGGGTCGTTGTCTCATCATGATGTGATGCCGGTGATCGAGCGCGCGCGCTCACGCGCACAAGAGGCCGGGCATTTCCCCGGCCGGAAAGGTGCCCGCCGCGCGCTCCACATCGTGCATACGGAAGCCTCGCTCGGCTGGGGCGGCCAGGAAATCCGAATCCTCAATGAAGCGTCGGGCATGATACGGCGAGGCCATGCCGTCACGGTGCTCTGCCCGGCGCATGCCAAAATCTACGCGGAGGCGCACCGTAGGGGGATCCCCGTGGTCGCGCTGCCGATCGGCAGAAAGAGTCTGCGCGGCATCGCCGTCCTGTATCGCTGGCTCTCGCAGCATACCCCGGACGTGATCAATACCCACAGCTCCACCGACAGCTGGCTCGTGGCGCTGGCCGCCCGGGCCCTGCGCCGGGGACCGCCGATGGTGCGCACGCGCCACATCTCGACGCCGGTGCCGCGCAACAGATTCACGCGCTGGCTCTATCAGAACGCCACGGCGCATATTGTGACGACCGGCGCCCAGACGCGAAATCAGCTGATCTGCGACAATGGCTATGTGCCGGAACGGATCACGCCGGTGCCGACCGGCGTCGATGGCGAGTACTTCCGGCCCGGCGACCGGGGCGAGGCCCGCCGGTTGCTCGGCTTGCCGCCTGAGGCGACGCTGGTCGGGATTGTGGCCACCTTGCGCAGCTGGAAGGGCCACCGTTATCTGGTCGAGGCGTTCGCGGGCTTGTCCGATCCGGCGGCACGGCTCGTTATCGTCGGGGGCGGGCCTCAGGAGCGCGCCCTGCGCGAGCAGGTGGCGGCGATGGGGCTCGCCGAGCGCGTGATCATGCCCGGCAATCAGGCCGAGGTCCTGCCCTGGCTGCGTGCCCTCGACGTCTTCGTCCTGCCGTCGTATGGGCATGAGGGCGTGCCGCAGGCGTTGCTGCAGGCGATGCTGTGCCAGCTGCCCGTCGTCACCACCCCGGTCGGGGGCATCCTGGAGGCGGTGGCGCACGACGAAAGCGCTTTGGTCGTCGAGCCGAGGAACGCCGAGGCCTTGCGAGGGGCCCTGGAACAGCTGTTGGGGGATGCCGGCCTGCGCGATCGGCTTGGCCAGTGCGCGCGTGGCCGGGCCCGCGAGTTTTTCAGCTTCGACGCCATGCTCGACAAGATGGAAACGATTTTTCTGGCGTGCGCCGCCCCGGCGCGTTCGCGCTAACGGCTGCGCCGAGCGGCCTCGGCGACAAACCAGTCGACCGCGTCGCTGAGCGCCTCCGCCGCCGGACGGGCCTCGAACCCCAGCGTCCTCGCCGCTTTCGCCGAAGAGAAATACATGCGCTTGCGCGCGAGCCTGACACCGTCGACGGTCACCAAGGGTTCGCCGGCGTGGAGCAGGCGCGCGCCCGCCTCGACGAAGTAGGCGATGGGCAGGACGAAGCCGTGTGCCAGGCAGATTCGCGGCGGCCGACGTCCCGCCAGGTAGGCGATGCGCGTCAGAATATCGCGCAAAGACAGATTCTCTCCCCCTAGGATGTAGCGTTCGCCGATTACGCCGTTCTCGAAGGCGAGAAGGTGTCCGGCCGCCACGTCGTCGACATGGACGATATTGAGCCCTGTGTCCACGTAGGCCGGGATGCGCCCCGAGACCATATCGCGAATCACGCGGCCGGTGGGGGTCGGGCGCAGGTCGCGGGGGCCGACGGGCGTCGAGGGGTTGACGATGACGACCGGCAGCCCCGCCTTGGCCATATTGCGTACCGCTTCCTCTGCCAGGAATTTCGAGCGCTTGTAATGCCCGATCATGTCGCCGATGGCCACCGGCGTTGCCTCGTCCGCGGGGACATGACCCGCAGGGGCGCCCAGCGTCGCGACGCTGCTCGTATACACCGCCTTGTCGATCCCCAGCTCGGCCGCAACCTCCATGATGTTGCGGGTGCCCTCGACGTTGGTCCGATACAGATCGACCGGGTTGGGCACCCACAGGCGATAATCCGCAGCGACATGGAACAGGGCGCGGCAGCCTCGCAGCGCCGCATACAGGGAGGAGCGATCGGTCAGGTCGCCGATGGCAGTTTCGAGCTTGAGGCCCAGAAGATTGCGCCGGTCGCTCAGCGGACGCACCAGCGCCCGCACGTGATGGCCGCGGGCGAGGAGCGCGCGCACCACCGCGGAGCCGACGAAGCCCGTGGCCCCTGTGACGAGGGTGGTCATGGCGTGAAGGCGTGCGGCATTCGGCTTGCCGCGTAGCCGAGCGCCTGCCGCGCCCGCCGGAACGCGAGTCCCAAGCGAGCCAGTTGCGGCCAGTCGGCAGGGCGCAGCAACGCGTGTCGCGCGATGCGTCCTACCGCCAGGTTCCCGCAAGCGTCGATGCCTATCGGCACGCCGCGCGGGAGCGTATGGACCGCAGTGTCCGCGACCGCGCGCACGACCAGGAAGGGCATGTGGCACTCTTGGGCGATACGCGCCAGCATCGCGCTTTCCATGTCGGCCGCGATGCCCCCGGTGCGCTGAAACAGCGCCTCCTTTTGGGCCGGGCTCGTCAACAAGGATTCGGCGTCGGCGATCGGCGCCGTGCGGATCGGCAGACTCGGCGCGAGGGCGCGTATCGCGGCGCGGTGCCAGGCGGCATCGACCCGCAGGCATGCGGCGTGCCCGGTAGCCAGCGTGCGCGGCAGCAGCAGCGTGCCCGGCCGAAGGCTCGCCTCCAGCCCCGTCGCGCAGCCCCAGCTCACCAGGCCCCACACCCCTTGGTCAAGCAGCTGCGCGGCGATGTGGGACGCTTCGGGGGCGCCGATTCCGCATAACGCGGCAAAGTCCCCGCTTGGCAGGCGAAGCCACTCGCCGGCCGTCTTGAGGCGTGTTGTCAGGGGAGCCAGCTCGAGGCGGCTGGCCGCCATGATGGCAAAGCCCATCACCCCGTGCCCTGGGTCGTCAGCGTGCGGTAGCGCGCGAGCGCCCATAATGGGAAATATCGACTGTAGCCATGATATTTCAAGTAGAAGACGCGTGGAAAGCCGGGCGCCGTGAACGCGCGGTCCTCCCAGGCCCCGGACGGGCGCTGCGTCCGCAGCAGATAGTCGATGCCCGCGGCCACTTCCCGCGAGGCGCAGTCGCCGGCGGCCATCAGTCCCAAAAGGGCCCACGCCGTCTGGAAAGAGGTGGAGGATCCGCGGCCGCGCAGGCTCGGGTCGGCATAGCTGTCGTTGGTCTCGCCCCACCCGCCGTCGCCGTTCTGGACCGATTTGAGCCAGTCCGCGGCGCGTCGAATCGCCGGATGGCCCGTCTCGAGGCCGGCATGGGTCAGGGCGACGAGCGCCGACCAGGTGCCGTAGACGTAGTTGGTCCCCCAGCGGCCGAACCACGCACCGTCGGCCTCCTGTTCCTTGAGGAGGTAGGCGATGCATCGGGCCAGGGCTCTCGCGCCACGGGATCCTCGCCCGCCCAGAAGGGCGAGCAGCACGGCGCATCGCGCGCTCACGTCGGCCGTCGGCGGGTCCAGTAGGGCGCCGTGGTCGGCAAACGGGATCTCGTTGAGGTAGCGCCGGGTATTGTCGCGGTCGAAGGCGCCGAACCCGCCGCTACGCGACTGCATGGCGATGATCCATTGCGCGGCTCTGTTGACGGCTTCCGCAAAGCGCGGCTCGCCGGAGGCGATCATGGCCCAGCCGACGGCGCTGGTGTCGTCCACGTCCGGATAGTGGCTGTTCTCGAACTGGAAGGGCCAGCCGCCCCCCGGCGTGCCCGGGCGGCCTTTCCGCCAGTCGCCGGGCTCGTCGCGCAACTGCCGTTCGCGCAGCCAGTCGAGTGCGCGGCACGCGCTCGTGCGGGCCGCGGCCTCGCCGGTCTCAAGGAGAGCAAGCGCCGCGAGGGCGGTGTCCCAGACCGGCGATACGCACGGTTGGCAATAGGCTTCGTCCGTCCGCTTGACGATGAGTCGCTCGAGCGCCGCCTTCGCCGCCATGCGCAGCCTATGGCCGGGTGGATAGCCGAGCGCGTCCATTGCCTCGTAGGCATTGACCATGGCCGGGAAAATCGCCCCTAGGCCGCCTTGGCCATTGGCCCTCTCCCGTATCCAGTCCTCCGCCCTGCGCAGCGCCGCCGCGCGCACCGCGCGCGGGATCCACCGCTCGAGTCGGCGTGCGCTTCGCTCGAGCAGCAGGAACAGGCGGTTGAGCATCGAACGGACCGGAAAGTAGTCGCTGACCTGCTCGGGCGGTGCCGCGAAAAGCTCGGCGATGCCGATGCCGCTCGGGTTCCGTGCGCGCGGCTTGAGGCTGCACAGGATCAGGAGAGGCACCATCACGGTGCGTGACCAGTAGGAAACCTTGTGCAGGTGGAACGGAAACCAGCGGGGCAGCAGGATGATCTCCGGCGGGATGAAGGGCACTGCCCGCCAAGGCATTTGTCCGAACAACGCCAGGGTAATGCGCGTGAAGACATTGGCGCGTGCGGCGCCGCCTGCCGCCAGGATGGCACGGCGCGCCTTGGCGAGATGGGGCGCGTCGGGATCGTCGCCAGCCAGTTTCAAGGCGTAGTATGCCTTGACGGAACCGCTCAAGTCCGCCGCTCCCTCGGCATACAGGGGCCATCCACCGCCGGGAAGCTGACGGGCCCGCAGATAACGCGCGAGCGCTGCCTGCAGCCGCGGGTCGACCTCGTCCATGTAATGCGTCATCAGGATGTATTCCGCGGGAATGGTGCAGTCCGCTTCCAGTTCGAAGGCCCAATACCCCGCGGCGTGCTGGCGCTGCAGAACGTGGCGCGCGGCGCTTTCCACCCCCCAGTCGAGACGGACCCGCGTGTCCAGCGCCGCGTGTTCGGGGTTCCTGCAGGTTGCCATCGGCTTGGACATTGTCGGGATCCCTTGTGGTGGGCTGCTGCCCTGGCGGCGCTGCGTGCCGTGTGCCTCGGACCGGGCCCTCGGGACGGTGGAGGCTCAGCGGCCGTGTTCGGCCTTGAGCCACGCGCCGCGGCCCACCCGCCCTCAAGGCCGGGTGGGAGTGTCTGTTGATCCGGGAACCCGGTGGCGTCCAGGCCGCTGGGCGAGCGCGTGCCGCGAAGATCGTGCGGGTGTCAGAATTCACCGCACGCGGCGGCGCGACGCTATGGAGATGATCTCGAGGCCCTGGCAGAGCGGTTGGGGCCGCGAAGGGCGGCCGGCTGTCCCGTCACACTGCCCGCGCCGCGTGCCTTCACTCCGAAACATAGCATCGCGGCACTAAAATTCCAGGCGTTCGGGGTGGCGGCGCGTGGGGCAGAGGGTCGCCGTGCCGGATGGCCTATACTGGGACTGCGACCCGCCGGCCTGGCCCGCGCGCGGTCGCTCCCCGCGGCCCGCGCGCGAACGCGGCCATCCTGGGCCGAATGCACGAGATTCAGGCTTTGTCGGCGCTCAGGAGCTGGGTGGTCGGCGCTTTGACCGCGCCGTCGCGCATGGCGGCATCTTCTCCAGCATCCGGCAACCTATGGAAGTCATACTCGTCAAGCCGCGCGGATTCTGTGCGGGCGTCGTACGCGCCATCGAGATTGTCGTTTCCGCGCTCGATCTCTATGGCAGCCCGATCTACGTCCTGCACGAGATTGTCCACAATCAGCGGGTGATGGCTGATCTCGAGACACGGGGGGCACGCTTCGTCGAGGCCCTGGAAGGGGTGCCGTCCGGCGCGACCGTGATTTTCAGCGCGCACGGCGTCTCCTCTGCGATGGGGCGGCGGGCGGCCGCCCAGGGACTGAAGGTCATCGACGCGACCTGCCCCCTGGTCACCAAGGTGCACCTCGAAGTGGCGCGGCATGCGCGCGCCGGCCGCGAGGTGGTGCTGATCGGCCATGCCGGCCACCCCGAGGTGAACGGAACGATTGGGCGTTACGACCGGGGGTTCGGCGGAGAGGTCTATCTGGTCGAGACGCTTGCCGATGTGGACGCGCTGGCGATCAGGAACCCGCTGGATGTGGCTTATGTCACCCAGACGACGCTTTCGCTCGATGACGCGCGCCGCATCGTGGCCGCGCTGGAGGCGCGCTATCCGCGCATCCGTGGTCCGCGCCGGGCGGACATCTGCTACGCCACGCAGAATCGGCAAAACGCGGTGCGCGCCCTTGCGGGATATATCGACCTGCTGCTGGTGGTGGGCGCACGCAACAGCTCCAACTCGAATCGTTTGCGTGAGGTGGGTGCGCAAATCCAGGTGCCCTCCTATCTGTTGCAGGATGCGGACGAACTCGATGTCCGCTGGCTGGAGGGCAAGTCCCGCGTCGGCGTGAGTGCGGGGGCCTCGACGCCGGAAATTCTGGTGCAAAGCCTCCTGGCCCGGCTGCGCGCGCTGGGTGCGGTCGTCGTGCGCGAGGCCGGGGGCCCGGAAGAATCGGTCACCTTCCGCATCCCGGAAGGCCTCCAGCGTGCGGCAAAAGGCAACCGGGACGAAGGCCGCCCCGGAAATTCCGACCAAGGAGGGTGACGCATGGGTGTTCCGCTCCGCCAACAGTTGGAGGTCGCACGCTACATTCTCGGAAAGGCCTTGCGCGGGGAGCGTCGCTATCCCCTCGTGCTCATGCTGGAGCCCTTGTTCCGCTGCAATCTGGCCTGCGCCGGCTGCGGCAAGATCGATTATCCCGCTGAGGTGCTCGATCGCCGACTGAGCCTCGAGGAGTGCCTGGGGGCGGTGGACGAATGCGGTGCGCCGATCGTCTCCATTGCCGGAGGCGAACCGCTGCTGCATCAGGAGATGCCCGCCATCGTCCGGGCGCTCACCCAGCGGCGCAAGTATGTCTACCTGTGCACCAACGCGCTGCTGCTGACCCGGCGCCTCCGCGATTATTCGCCCTCGCCCTACCTGACACTCTCCGTCCATCTGGACGGCAATCGCGAGCGCCACGACGCCTCCGTGTGCCGGCCAGGCGTGTTCGAACGGGCGGTGGAGGCGATACGGCTCGCCTTGCGCGAGGGATTCCGGGTGACTGTCAACTGCACCGTGTTCCAGGGAGAGAGCGCGCAAGAGGTGGCGCAATTCATGGATGGCGTGGCGGCTCTGGGCGTGGAGGGGGTCACCATCTCGCCGGGATTCAGTTACGCGCACGCGCCGCGGCAGGATGTTTTTCTCCGTCGGACCGCCACCAAGCAGTTTTTCCGGGACCTGTTCAAGTTGGGCAGGCGCCGGCCATGGGCCTTCAACCACTCCAGCCTCTATCTCGATTTCCTCGCCGGGAACCGCCAATACCGCTGCACGCCCTGGGGCAATCCGACCCGCAACGTGTTCGGCTGGCAAAGACCGTGCTACCTGTTGGTCGATGAGGGCTACGCGCCGAGTTTCCGGGCGTTGATGGAGGAGACGCCCTGGGCCAGCTACGGCACCGGACGCAACGCCAAATGCGACGACTGCATGGCCCATTGCGGCTACGAGGCCACGGCCGCTGCCGATGCCCTTGCGCATCCTTGGAAGGCTTTGTGGGCACGGTTGCGCGGACCGCGCACAGACGGCCCCATGGCCCCCGAATGGATGCGCGAAGGGGAAACGGGCGAGGCTCGGCCGGCGATCATGCATTGGGTCCGCCATGGGGACAGGAAGGCCGGCGCCCGCTGAGGCGCCGTTTTCGCGCCCAGGCGAGGACATCGAGCCTCCTCCGGGCGGCCGCTTCGTGCCGTCGGACGGCTTCAGGCGGGGCGCGCGGCGCACCTTCGCCCTGTTCGCCGATCTTGTCCTGAGGCTGCGCTACGACATCCGGGTGTCCGGCCGCGAGCACTATGCCGAGGGCGTGCCGACCCTCTTGGTGGCCAACCACCGGTCGGATGCCGATGGGCCGATCGTGGCCGCCGTCATGCTGCGGCGGCAAGGCGTGGCGTGCCGCGGCGACGTGCCTTTTTTCGTCGCCAGGGAAGATCTGTTCGCGCGAGGCTTTCTGGCCCAGTACGTGCCGGCCGCTCCGGCTTTCCTGCGCCCGGTCCTGGGCCGTTTGTGCCTGGCGCCGTTCCTCGAACTGATGCGGGTGCGCCCCATGCGGCGGGTGGCCGAGCGAACCTTGGGCGAGGTGCTGGCCCAGGTCCGCGAAATCGCCGGCGATGTGCCTCTGGCGGAAATCCTGAAGGCCAGCCAACTGGCGCGCTACGAGCGCCTGGCCGCCCCGAACCCGGTCCCTGCCACCGTGGGAGAGGCCCTGGCCCAGCGGTACCGGGCCCTGAATCAGGAGCGCCTCGGCCTCTTGAAGCTGCGCCGCGAGATGTTTCAACGCTTGGCGCGGTCTGACCGCGAGGTGATCGCTCGGCAGGTTGGCGCGTTCGTCGCCTTGCTGGAGGCCGGAAAGACGGTGTTCCTGGCGCCGGAAGGCGTGCTCTCGCCCCATGGGTGTCCGATGCGTTCCAAAGCCGGGCTCCACCTGTTGCTCACCCGGGCACGCGTAGATGTCCACCTCGTCCCGGTCGGTCTGACCTACGACTTCATGACGACGGGGCGTCCCGCGGTATTCGTGCGGTTTGGCCGCGAGCTGTCGAGTTTGGAGGGCTGCGGCGTCGAGGCCCTCGATGAGCGGGTGCATCGGGCCATCGCCGCCCAGTACACCGCCACGGCGACTCAGATCGCCAGCGTCTGGCTGCGCGCGCGCCTTCATGCCGGGGAGAACAGGCTCGAGCCTTCGGCACTGCGCGATGGGGTCATGCAGGCGGCCCTCGACCTTGCCTGCGCGGGACTGCCCGTCGACGGGCGTCTCCTGGATCCCCGTGCGGCGCACGCGCGGATCGCCGAGTGTCTCGGCTACTGTCGGCGGGTCGGATTGCTGGATTCTCGAGAGGGCAGGCTGCGATTCGCGAGGTGGCCGGCACAGACGGCATGTGCGGCCCTGGATCATGCCTGCAATGAGCTGGCCGCGTTTGTGCCGGAGTCCCTGGGCATCCTGGAACGGCTCCGGTTCGTCGATCGGGCTGGCCTCACTTGAAGGTGCGGCCCTCGATGCTCCTCACGCTCGTCTTCGCACTGGCACTGTTCGCGTTCGTCTTGAGCATGAGCGATCTGCCCAGGGTGCTCGGACGCCTGCGGCGTTTGCAGGCCAGCGCGATCCTCGGCGCGGTTGCATTGGCCTGGGCCTATTGGGCGCTGAAGGCGGTGCAGCTCAAATGGCTGCTGGGCCGGTTGGGCATCGGCCTGTCCTGGCGCTCCTTGCTGCGCGCCTATGCGGTGGGCGAGCTCGGCGTGACCCTGCCGACGGGCGTGTACATGCAGAATTACGTGCTGCGTCGCCAGCACGGCGAGGACTTCGCACGCTCGGCGGCCGCCACCACGGCCTCCACGCTGAGCGAAACCGCGCTCGTCGCTCTTCTCCTTTTCTGGCTCAAGATCCCGGGTTGGCAGTGGATGCGTCCTGCCCTGGCGGGGTTGACCCTTCTGAGCCTGTTGCTCGGTGCCGCTGTGTTCCATGGCTACCCGCGCATTGCCAGCCTGTGGCGCGGGCGCGACGGCTCTTTTCTGGCGCGCCTCGCGCAAGGGTTCGCGAGAATGTCCGAGGCCCTGCGGGCATTGAGTTCCCCCGTCGTCGTCGTGTCGACCCTGCCCTTGTCTTCGGCTTATCTTGCGGCCCTGGTCGGGGCGTTCAGGCTGTTGGCGCACGGGGTGGGCCTTGCGGGCGTGACCTTTGCCCAGGCGGCGACGATCTATGGCGTTTCCCTTGGGGCGGCGCTGCTGCTGGGTGGCGTACTTTCCCAATGGGGTCTCGTCGAAGCGGTGGGATCCCTGGCGGCCCAGGCCTGGGGCTACAGCTTCACGCAAGGGTTGTCGATGGTCCTGGCCTTTCGCCTGGTCTGGACCGGCGCCATCTGGCTCATCAGCGCCCCTTTCGCATTCGGGGCCTGGCGGCGAATCGCCGATTAGGCCTCGATCGCGGCCAGAAAGCGCTCCACCGAAACGGAGGTCGGGCGGGGCGCGGACAGGCCGGGATAGCGCTCGGCAATCGCCACGTCCCGCGCCAGCCGCAAATCTTTTTGCCGTACGCCGTAGGCGTGCCCGAGGCGGTGGTGATAGGCGGCGAGATATTCCTGTTCGCTTTGTCCGAGCGTCGGGACGAGGAGTGCACGCTTGCCCAGTTCGGCGAGTTCCATCACCGTCGTATAGCCTGAGCGGGTCACGACGAGGCGGGCGCGATTCATCATGGCCTCTTGCGTCGCGCGGTCCATGAAGCTGTGAACCGCGAGGCGTCCATCGTCGGAAACGGCAGGGGCGAGGTCGGGCCGGCCCAGGGTGATCACGACACGCCCGCGTAGCTGCGGGGCCTGCGCGAGCACGAGCCGCTCGAAGATCGTGCGCTGCGGCTCTGCGCCGGAGATGCTGATGAAGGTGTCGATGTCCTGAGGCAGATCCTGCTTGCGTATCCTCGACAGGATTCCGATGTACTCCAGCCGATTCTGCCAGTCGCAAGCCAGATGGTGGCACAACTCGCCGGCAAGGCCGTCCTCGTCGTCATCGGGCACCAGGATCTTTCTCGCCTTGAACAGGAGCGCGCGCTGGTTTCTTTCGACGAACGTCTCGAGGGCGCGCGGACGCCCTGGGATGATCTGGCGTGGGGAATGAAAAAGGAAGTAGCTCGGGATCACGGGGTGGTGGACGCCTAAGCGGCTGTCCGAAATGATTCGGTCGAAACGGCGATCGCGGCATAAGGTCTCGACCAGGCGTTGCTCGCGACGGAACGTCTCGAAGACCGCCGGCATGGCGAGGCTCATCCGGATATAGAACAAAAACGCCCTGCGGCTCAGTGGCTTGGGGATGTCGCGCAGTTCGACGAAGGTGCAGCTCGCGCCCAGTTCCTGTCTGAGCAGCGCCGCCGCGCGGCCGGCGCAGACGACGGTGACTTCGTGCCCCCGGGTGAGCAACGCCCGGATCAGCACGAGGCCGCGTGTCGCATGGCCGAGGCCCCAGTCGTGAACGGCGAAGAGGACGCGCAGTCTTTCCACAGGGACTTCCGATTGAATGGCGGGACGCGTTTCTCTCGCCATTATAGTGAGCGAACCGTTGCCCGCGTCGCGAGGGCCATTTGAAACGGCGGCCGCCCGGGCGCCAAGCGGGGCGCGCCGATTGGCCGAGAGGTCTTGACGCGCCTAGGGGGGCGTCCTATAAAACAATTGTGTTCGCGGCGCGTCGGGTTCCCTGCGGGCGTAGGTCAGCCGTTCTTCCCTTCCAACCCATCAACATGTCGGGAGATCGTCATGAAAAATAGTGCTCTGTTTCGGCTCGTTAGCCGGCTCTTGATCGTGAGTATGCTGTGGTTGCCGTTCTCTGCGAGCGCGGCGATGGTGGGAACGAGCCAGTTGGTCGCGCCCACGCAAGTCCAGTTGGACCGTCAAAAGCTGGACAGCTTTGTCGCCCGTGCGGACGTGACCAAACAGCTCGAAGCCTTGGGTATCCGCCCGAGTGTGGCCAAGCAGCGCGTCGCCGGGCTCACCGATGAGGAAGTTCAACAGGTTTCGGGCCATCTCAATGGCCTGCCTGCCGGCGGCACCAGCGGCTGGGCGATCGCGGCGGGGGTGATCGTGATTGCGCTGATCGTGTGGGCCCTCTATACGTACAATACGTGATCGGCGAACGACTCAAGCCTCATTATCGACCATGAGGTGCCATGGGCCCGAGCCGGCCAGGAGCCGGCTCGGGCCTTGTTCGTCACACGCCACTCAAAACCCGTCTCCCATGCAAAAAAACGACCTTCGGCGAACGCCGGCCCCGGATGTGGCTGCCCCTTCGATGCGGTTCTTGAACGACAATGGCGAATCCAGGCGGCGGAGCGGTTTTCGCTCCATCGTCCAGCTGTGCGCCGCGGCGTGCGCGCTGGCGTTGGGCGGATGCGCCACGCTGCTGCCGCAGACGGCAGCGCTGCATGCCCATCCGCCGACAGGCATCCCCTCGCATGTCGAGCTCAGCCAAGTCCCCTTCTTTCCTCAGGAGGGTGATCAATGCGGACCGACTTCCTTGTCCGAAACGATCGATGCGGCGGGAGCGAAGACGACGCCGGAGAGTCTGCGCTCGGAAGTCTATTTGCCTGAGCGGCGTGGCAGCCTCCAAGTTGAAATGCTTGCCGCCGCACGGCAGGCGGGCATGATCGCGTACCCGCTCGCGCCCAAGCTGGTGGACGTGCTGAAGGAGGTGGCCGCGGGCACTCCGGTCATCGTGCTGCAAGACTATGGCTTCAACGGACATTATTTCCTTCTTCCGGACTGGTTCCACGTCTGGCATTATGCGGTGGTCGTCGGCTACGATCTGCCGAAGAGCCTGGTCGTGTTGCGCTCTGGACAAAAGCGGCGTCTCGTCATGCCCTTTGGCGTGTTCGAATACCTTTGGAGGGACAGCGGGGAATGGGCCATGATCACGACCTCGCCCGACCGGATGCCGGTGACGGCCGGGAAAGCCCGCTACACGCGGGCGGCGGTCGCTCTGGAGGAAGTGGGCCAGGTCAAGGCCGCCCGAGCCGCGTATGGGACCTTGCTGAGGCGCTGGCCGGGCAGCCTGACCGGCTTGATGGGCGAGGGCAATACCGCCTACGCGCTGGGAGACAAGGCGGCCGCGGAGGCGGCTTTCCGCCGAGCCGCGCGGCTGCATCCCACCTCCACGGCCGCGTTCAACAACCTTGCTCAAACGCTCGCCGACGAGGGGCACCGGGCGCGGGCGCTGGTGGCGGCACGCCGAGCGGTTCAATTGGGCGGCCCTCTCAGAGCGACCGCGGAGGCGACACTGAAGTCCATCCTTGCCCAACGATCGGGCGCCTCGTCCGACTGATCCGGCGCGTTGCTGTGCGCGGACCTCAGGCGGGTCGGAACCTGGACTGATCGTCCACTTGAAGAACTGTTACTATCGCGGCCGTTTCGCCCCATCGCCCACCGGTCGCCTTCACTTCGGGTCGCTCGTCGCTGCCGTGAGCAGCTATCTGTGCGCGCGGGCGGCATCCGGGGAATGGCTGGTCCGCATCGAAGATGTTGATCCGGCAAGGGAGGTTGCAGGAGCCGCAGATGATATCCTGCGCACCCTCGCGGGACTGGGGCTGGAGTGGGATGCGCCCGTGCTTTACCAGAGTGCACGCCAAGAGGCGTACGCGGCCGCGCTCGACGCACTGCATCGGCGGGGACTGACCTACCCGTGCGGTTGTGCTCGGCGTGATTGGGCGGAAGGTTCCGGCCAGGGCATTTATCCGGGCACGTGCCGCAACGGACTTCCGGCGGGCCGAGAGCCGCGGGCCTGGCGCGTGAAGGTGGCCGATGAGCCCATCATCTTCCAGGATGCGGTGCAAGGCACGGTCTCCCAGAACTTGGCCGGCGCGGTGGGCGATTTCGTGGTGCGGCGCGCGGACGGGTGGGTAGCCTACCAGCTTGCCGTGGTGGTCGACGATGCCTACCAGGGGATGACCGATGTTGTGCGCGGAGCCGATCTGCTCGATTCGACCCCGCGCCAGATCTATCTGCAGGGGCAACTGGGGTTGCCGACTCCGCGGTATCTGCACGTGCCTGTGGCCGTGAATGCGCTCGGGCAGAAGCTTTCCAAGCAGACGCTGGCGGCCCCGGTCGATGGCGCCGACGGTGTCGCCGTGCTGATGGACGTGTTGCGGTTTCTCGGCCATGCCCCGCCGGCCGGGTTGCGCCACGCCGGACTCGCTGTCTTTTGGCGCTGGGCGGTGAGCCATTGGAATCCCGCCCGCATCCCGCGGCTTGCTATGATCGGCACCTCGGGCTCCCGCCTTGGCCCGTGCACCGAAGCGCCCTGCGGCAGACCGGTTGGGCAGCCTGAGGCGATCGAAAGGCTGGATTAACAATCAGGCTGTGCGGGCGGGAATGCATTGTTCTATACTTGTCGAAAACAATGACAACAGCGTCGATAATATGACCCAGTCCCTTCATGGCGTTCCGGAGGGGGCGGATGGAGCGGACTATGTTGCACCTGTTTGGATTTTTGATGTTGGGCACTGTGCTTTTCGTGTTGGTCACCGCATAGCGCCTTGTTTTCCGTTCGGGGCGACAGTTGGCCCCACACCTTGTTTCGGTTCGCCCGTGCGGGTCTTCCACTGGCCGGTTGATGCCTGCGGGGCCATAGGCGGCGCGATTGGACAGTTTACAGCGGTTTGTGTTTGAGGCGGCACCGGTGCGCGGGGAGATCGTCCATCTTGAGGCGACCTGGCGAGCCGTGCTCGATCGTCATCCCTATCCCCCTCCCTTGTCGGCGTTGCTTGGCGAATTGATGGCCGCGGCCGCGCTTTTGTCGGCGACGATCAAGTTTTCCGGCTCGATGATCATGCAGCTCTATGGCAGCCGTGCCGTCAAGCTGGTCGTGGTCGAGTGCACGAGCCAAGGGACGATGCGGGCCACGGCCAAGTGGGAGGGCGAGGTGCCTTCCGGCGCGCTTGCCGACATCCTCGGCGAAGGCCGGTTCGTCATCACGCTGGATCCTCAGGAACCGTCCACGCAGGCCTATCAGGGCATCGTGGCGCTGGAAGGGCGCTCGGTTGCCGAGGTTCTGGAAAACTACATGCGCCGTTCGGAGCAACTGGATACGTCGATCCGGCTCGCGGTGGATCGGGACCATGCGGCCGGCATGATGCTGCAGCGGTTGCCGGGCGAAAGCCCGGATCCCGATGCGTGGAATCGCGCGGTACGCCTCGGGGCGACGATCACCTCGCAGGAGTTGCTGGGCCTCGCGGCCCCGGAAATCATCCGCCGCCTTTTCCACGAGGAAGATATTCGCCTGTTCGATCGCACCCCGGTGAGCTTCCGGTGCTCGTGCTCCCCCGAACGTGTCGCCAACATGCTGAGAATGTTGGGACGCGAGGAGGTGGAGGCCATCATCGCCGAGCAGGGCCAGGTCGACGTGCGATGCGAGTTTTGCAATCGGGGATACGCGTTCGACGCCGTGGATGCGGCACAGCTTTTCGCCGCACAAATTCCCTTGCCGGCCTCCTCGAAGCTGCACTGACGGGAGGTTCGGTGAGCGCTTGCGGGGTTTCCCCCATTTGGATGATTCTCCATGCGCGACGACCCTGACAGGCTCCGCATCGACAAATGGCTGTGGGCCGCGCGTTTCTTCAAGACACGTTCGGCGGCGGCACAGGCTTGCGAGGCCGGCAAGGTCAAGGCGGACGGCGAGCGGGTGAAGCCGGCCAAGACCGTTCAAGTGGGTCGAGTGCTCTCCATTCGCATCGGACCATACGATTTCGGGGTCGTGGTGCGGGCCCTGTCCGATGTTCGCGGACCGGCGGCCCAGGCTGCACGGCTCTATGAGGAAACCGAGGCGAGTCGGCAGGCGCGCGAGGCACTGGCCCTGCAGCTGAAAGCCGAGCGGGCCAACGCGGCCCCCTTCAAGGGGCGGCCCACGAAGAAAGCGCGTCGTCAGATCATTCGTTTCACGGGGACTTGAGCGCCGGGGAGCGTGACCGGAGAGGCTGCGCCGATCCTGAAGGGGACGATGGCCGAGTCGGTGGGCAGGATGGCCGCCCGAGACCGGGCACGAGAGGACGCGCGATCACGGAGCGCCATGTCACGTCCGCAGCGCGATCTTGGAGGTGTCGCGCCACAAGGGGTCGCACGAGCACGCCCCGAATGCGCGAAGCGGGAGGTTATTTCTCCTTGATGCGTTTGCGTGCCACCATGCGTGAACCGTAGTAGCTCCGCATCGCGTCTTCGCTGATGAGGTTCTGGCTGGGGCTGGCGCGTGAAACGCCCTTGCGCGCCTCCTGCCACGGCGCTTCCTCGTGGGTCATCTCCTCCAGTTTCTTGGCGGAGTATTGCCCATAGATGTCCCACACTTCGTCGAGGAAGTTGTTGGTGTCGTGGTCGAGGGCCGGCGCGTTCGACTTCACTTCGTCCAGCGGAATCGGATTCCAGGACAGATGGCGGAACCGCTCATAGACCGGACGGCACACGGGCCCGTGCAGCCACGCTTCGATCTTATGCTTGAACAGGGGTTTCCCGAACATGGCCAGATGCCAAGCTTGGGCATAGTAGACCAGTTTTTGCAACTTGAGATGCGTGATGTGGTCTCCCGCCTCGGGATCCACCCGGAGGATGAAGTAATCCGCTACCGCGTCTACTGATACGGCCATTAGACGTCTCCTTTTGGAACTTGATCACGACGCGTGCCAAGCATACGCGTCTTATGTTTCAGTGCGATGAGACCTGTGTTACGGTTGTTTGCCGCAGGCATGGTCGGCCAGTCCCGAACGCCGTGCCCTTCTGAAAAAATGTTCCCTGCCTTGCCTGATCCACCGCAAGGCAGGACGATTCTCGTCCCTTGCCCGGAAGGTGCAGCCTCCGAATCACCGCTGCCAAGGGTCTTCCGTATGGGGATGTGCGCAGCCATTGGAGCGTCTGACGCGCGCCCGGCGACACGCGATGCCTGGACACCCAGCGCGCTTGACTGAGAAATACAGCGGAATGGACTTCGTCATCTTCGCGAACCGCTGTACAAGCCGCGGTGCCAAACAATATGTAGTTAATATAGACACCGGGCAGGCGATTGCAAAGGGTATTTCGCGGAAAGCCGCCATATACGCGCGTTTCCGCACTTACATCCATGCCCAGGCGGAGGACTTTTGTCGATCGCCGCGGGCCGTCCCGGGGTGGAGACGCATGGGCCGGGAGCGCGCCGGCCGACGGTGCGGCCAGCCGGTTGTGAAAGTATGCTAGCATCGGAAGTATTTTTTCGGGCCGCCGCCCTTTAGCGTGCCGGCGGCCAGCGGCTGAGGGGCGTGTGCACGGGGCCGGCACCCGCCGCCACCTGTCGGTTTCGGAGGCATCGGTGGATCGCAGGCACTCGCGAAGGCGGCGCTCCGCCCAGGGCGTCGGGGGGGATCCCGGCGCCGCGCCGGGCGTTGCCGTCGTGATTCTCGTTCATGGACTGTGGATGCGCGGGTGGGTGCTGGGGCTGCTGCGTCGGCGTCTGGCGCGCTGCGGGTTGGCCGCGAGGGTTTTTTCCTATCCCAGCCTGCAAGAGCCGCTGGACGCGGCCGCCGAGCATCTCGCGCAGTTCGCCGCTGGCCTGCCGGACTGTCCGCTGCATTTTGTCGGCCACAGTCTCGGCGGGCTCGTCGTGCTGCGGCTGCTTCGCGATTACCCCGAATACCGGAACGGACGCGTGGTGCTGCTGGGCACGCCCATGCAGGGCAGCCGTGTGGCGCGGCGCCTGGCGCACGCGCCCTGGCTCAGGGCTTTGCTGGGGCCTCATGCGGATGCATTGACCCGGCCGGCGCCGCAGGCGGACACCGATTGGATCGGAGATGAGGCGAGCGTCGCGATGATTGCCGGCACGCGCCCGGTCGGCATCGGGCGCTTGGTGACGAGGCTTCCGCGGCCCAACGATGGGACAGTGGCCGTGGCCGAGACCGCATTCCCGAGCGCGCATGCGCGTCGGCTTTTGCCGATCACCCATACCGGCATGCTCCTGTCGCGTGAAGCGGCGCGGTGCATTTGCGAGTTTCTCAGGCACGGACGCTTTTCGGGCGTGGAGTAAAAAAAAGCCCGCACGGGAGCGGGCGTATCCGGCTCGATGAACGAAAGGTCTGCCTTGCCGCCGATGGCCGCGTCCGGGCTCGCAATTGGTCTTCCGTGTGCTGGGCAGGACGTTGATCTTGCGAGAGGTTATGGAAATGGAAACCCGGTATTTCTTCCCGTTCGTGTCCTTTGTCTGCGCGCTGTTGCTCGCTTGCGCGCTCTATCTCCAGGATACCCGTGGGTTGATGCCCTGCGCGCTGTGCGTCGCCCAACGCATGGTCTACTGGCTGCTGGGACTCGCGGCGCTGGTCGCCTTCTTGCACCGCCCGCGCGGGATCGGGCGGCGAATCTATGGCGCGGCGCTGGTCGCCCTGGCCTGCCTCGGTCTCGCGGTGGCGCTTCGTCAACTATGGGTCATCCATCATCCGGGTTTCCTTTGCGGCATCAGCCCTGAGGCTCGCCTGATCAATGCGTTGCCCCTTGCCCGGTGGTGGCCTCCCATGTTTGAGGCGAGCGGCAGCTGTGCGGCCGTGCGCTGGAAGTTTCTCTCGCTCAGCATGCCTGACTGGTCCGCGGTCTGGTTTGCCGTCCTTGCCGTGCTGTCGGCGCTTGCCTTTCGGTCCCGCCCGCGGCGGCGCCCGACGGGAAGGTGAGCGCATGGACGCGCTTCCTCGCCGCTTCTGCGTGGCGCCCATGATGGACTGGACGGATCGCCACGAGCGCTACTTTCTTCGCCTCATCAGCCGCCATGCGTGGCTTTATACGGAGATGGTCACCACGGGCGCGCTTCTCCGAGGGGGTGCGGCGCGCCATCTTGCCTTCGACGAACGTGAGCACCCTGTCGCCCTTCAGCTGGGGGGCGCCGATCCGAATGAGCTGGCGCGCGCGGCCCGGATGGCGGAAGACCAGGGATACGATGAAGTCAACCTCAACGTGGGATGCCCCAGCGATCGCGTACGGATCGGCCGGTTCGGGGCCTGCTTGATGGCCGAACCCGAGTTGGTCGGCGAGTGCGTGGCCGCCATGCGGGCGGCCGTTCGGTTGCCTGTCACGGTGAAGACGCGCATCGGCATCGATGCGCAGGACTCCTACGAAGCCTTGGCGCGCTTCGTCCGGACGGTCGCACAGGGGGGGTGCGAGACCTTCATCGTCCATGCGCGCAAGGCTTGGCTCAAGGGGTTGAGTCCAAAAGAGAACCGGGAGGTTCCGCCCCTGCGCTATGACGTGGTCTATCGGCTCAGGCAGGATTTCCCGAGCTTGGCGATCGTGCTGAATGGCGGCATTACGACCCTTGCCCAGGCCGTTGACCATTTGCGCCAGGTCGACGGCGTGATGCTGGGACGCGAGGTCTACCACAACCCCTACATTCTGGCCGACGTCGACCGTCTGCTCTATGGCGATGACGCGCCCGCGCCGTCGCGGCATGCGGTGCTCGAGCAGTTCGTGCCCTACGCCGAGCAGATGGTGGCCGCCGGCGTTCCCCTGAACCGCATGACTCGCCATATTCTGGGCCTCTTCCATGGAATCCCGGGAGCCCGGCAATTTCGTCGCGTGCTGAGCGACTCGGGGCACAGCGGTGAAACGGCGGCCGCGCTTTTGCGGGCAGCCATACGGCAGTTGCCGCCGGCGGCTTGAGCGCGCGAGGAAGCCCTTCGCTTCGCGCCTTGGCCGTCCTCTGATATGATGCCGGCCTGACGGTGCCCAGAACCGCCGTCATCGGGCACGCCGGGGGACACGGTGCCTGGCGTTCGCTGTTCGATGGTGCCACGGAGACCGAAAGCACGTGCCGAGGGGAATGCTCATGCCCGACGGGGAGAAAGATGCGCCGTTGTACGACACGTTGCTCACGCGGGGCATGGTCGCCGTGCTGGTTGCGCAATTCGTATCGGCCTTTGCCGACAATGCCCTCTTCGTCGCCGGCATCGCCTCGCTCAAGACCCTGCCGCACGGGGTCGAGCTGACGTCTGCGCTCCAGGAAGTCTTCGTCGTCGCCTATATCCTGCTCGCGCCCTTCGTCGGCCCGTTCGCCGATGCCTTGCCCAAGGGGCGCGTGATGTTGCTGTCCAATGCCCTGAAGTTCGTGGGGGCATGGATGATGTTGGCAGGGTTCGGCACGTTGGCGGGCTACAGCATCGTGGGCATTGGCGCGGCCGCATACTCGCCCGCCAAGTACGGCATCCTGGCGCAGTTCTATGCCCCCGAGAGGCTCGTCCAGGCCAACGGACTCCTCGAGAGCTCCACCATTGTCGCGATTCTGCTGGGGGTGCTTGCCGGCGGCATCGTGGCCGACCATTCGTTGCCCGCGGCGTTCGAGTTCGTGCTCGCGCTATATTTCGCGGCCGGCATCGTCAATTTGGCCATCCCGCGGGTACGCGTCGAGCGGCCGTTGCATCGCGGCGCAATGGGTGCGGCGGTGCGGGCCTTCTGGGGCGTGACGAAAAGGCTCTGGCAAAACCCCGATGCCCGTTTCAGCATGCTCGGCACGAGCACCTTCTGGGGGACCGGCACCACGCTCAGACTCATGCTGTTTGCCTGGGTCCCCGCCGCGCTCGCCATCCGCAACAACGAGATGCCCTCCCTCATGATGGCGGTCGTCTCGGTCGGCATCATCGCGGGCGCCGCGCTCGCGGGCTGGCACGTCAACCTGGCACGCGCCAACCGGGCCTTGCTCGGCGGCGTCCTGATCGGGCCGCTGGTGATCGTCCTGTCGCTCGTGCACACGCTGGGTCTTGCCCTGGCCGTCTTGGCCCTGCTCGGTCTTTGCGGCGGGGTTTTCGTGATTCCCCTCAATGCGTTGCTTCAGGATCGGGGGCACCGCTTGGTGGGGGCTGGCCACGCCCTTGCCATCCAGAACTTCGCGGAGAACAGCGCGATGCTGCTGTTCGTCGGGCTGTACATGTCGATTTCCCGCCTGGGATGGCCGGTCGCTCGCGTCGTCGCCGTGTTCGGCGCAGTCGTGCTCATCGCGATCGCGTGGCTGACCGTTCGCAGGCTCGCGGCCTCTCGGGGCTAAGGCGGGACCGATGATCGGCGCGGCCCGCCGGACGGTGCGCGGCGATCCGATCCATAGGTCGGACACTGGGGGAGATCCATGAGCGGGTTCGCATCACGTCTCGTCGCCTGGCAAAAATGCCACGGCCGACACGACTTGCCTTGGCAGCAGACGACGGATCCCTACAGGATCTGGGTCTCGGAGATCATGCTGCAGCAGACCCAAGTCGCCACCGTGCTCGCGTACTACGGGCGCTTTCTCGCCCGTTTTCCCCATGTCGCCGAACTCGCGCGTTCCTCCCTCGACGAGGTGCTCTCCTACTGGAGCGGGCTCGGCTATTATTCGCGGGCGCGCAACCTGCATCGCGCCGCCGCCTTCATTTGCGAGCGGCACGCGGCCCTCTTCCCTCGCGCCCGCGCCGATATCCTCGCCTTGCCGGGCGTGGGCCGATCCACCGCCGCCGCCATCAGCGTGTTTGCCTTCGATGCGCGGGCAGCCATCCTCGACGGCAACGTGAAGCGGGTGCTCGCCCGCCATGCCGGGATCTCAGGGCCGCCGGGGGCGCAGACCGACACCGAACTGTGGGCCCACGCAGAGGCGCTGGTGCCGGCTGTGGACGTGAAATGCTATACGCAGGGTCTGATGGATCTTGGGGCTCTGGTGTGCACCCGGCGCACTCCTTCCTGTCAGGCATGCCCCCTCGCCGAGGATTGCCAGGCGTATCGCCAGGGACGGGTGGCGGAACTGCCCACGCCAAGGCCCAGGAAGCCCCTTCCGGAGAAGACGTTCACCGTCCTGATCCTGCGCCGCGGTGAGCGCATATGGCTCGAGCCGCGGCCGGCATCGGGCATCTGGGGCGGTCTTTGGAGCTTTCCGGAGGCGAACGAGGGCGAGGACGGCCGGCACTGGTGTGATGCTCGGCTGGGGGCCGGACGTCGGCGCGTGGCCTGGCTGCCACCCATCGATCATGCGCTGACACACTTCCGGATGCGCATCCGACCGTGCCTGCTGGAACTGGAGGAGGCGGTTTCCCCGGAGCCCGCGGCGGGTGGCCAATGGTTTGCCCTGGACGACGCCTTGCGGGCGGGCATTCCCGCGCCGGTGCGCGCCCTCCTGCAGGGGCTCAGGCATGCGGCGCCGTGACGCAGAAGGCGCATGTCGGCGACTATACTGTCTGCTAAGGGAACCCGGCGCGTGTCATGTGGGAAGCCGAGGCTGTCCGCATGCCGTGCAACAGGGGACCCATGGGGAGGCCTTGGCAACATGAGCGCGTGGGAACAGATCTTTCAGGCGAAGCAGGCCATCCTTGCCGTCAACAGCGGCTCCTCGAGTGTCAAGGCGAGGCTTTATTTGCCTGACGGCAGCGAGCGGGCCTTTCACTTCGACGCCATTGGCTTTGACGAAGGAGGGCATCGGGCGGCCTTTCGCCGGTTGGTGGAAGAGCTCGCCGACATTCCGCTCGCAGGCGTCGGCCATCGGATCGTGCATGGGGGCACGGTCAGTGAGCCGGCGCGCTTCGTCGATGAGGGCGAACTCGTCCGCCTGGATGAGCTGTCTCACCTGGCGCCGCTGCACATGCCGAATTGCCTGTTGGGCGTGCGCGCGTGCATGCGCGCCCTTCGCGTGCCGCAGATCGCCTGCTACGACACCGCTTTCCACCGGACCATGCCGGAGGAGGCGAAGCGCTTGCCGATTCCCGCGGCGCTGGGCTTGGAGCGGTTCGGTTTCCATGGCATCAACTTTGCCTACATTGCCCGCATTTTGCCGCAGCACCTCGAGGGGGCCGCTGCCGGCCGCGTGGTCGTGGCCCATTTGGGCAGCGGTGCGAGCTTGTGCCTGCTCGAGCAGTTGCGCTCGGTGGATACCACCATGGGCCTGACGCCTATCGGGGGCATACCGATGGCGACGCGAAGCGGCGATCTCGATCCGGGCGTCATGATCGAGCTGGAGCGTCGAATGACGGCGGACGCGCTGACCGACGTGTTCTACCATCAGTGCGGCTGGCTGGCCTTGTCGGGCGGGATGAGCGCCGACATGAAGACACTGGTCGAAGCCCAAGCGCCGCAGGCGCAGTTCGCCGTGAGCTATTTTTGCCGCGGCGTGCGTGCAGCCATCGGCGCGCTCGCGGCGAAGGCGGGGGGCATCGATGCGCTGGTGTTCACCGGAGCCATCGGCGAGGGCTCGCCTGTCATTCGGGACAAGATTTGCGCGCCGCTCGATTTTCTGGGCTTCAGGCTGAGCGAGGAGGCCAATGCGCAAGGGCAGGCGCAGCTCCATGCCCCCGATTCCAAGCCCATTCTGCGGCTCGCGGCCGACGAGGAACGCATGATTGCGCTCTACGCCGCCGAACTTCTGCGCACGCGCGCCCCGAGCATAGGGGCTTCGGCGCCTTGAGGGCGCGTTCGCCCCGCGGCGGGAGCCCGCCGCCGAGGGGCAGGCCCCGGGCGTGGCGGGAACAGCGTCGTTTTGGCCGAACGGATCGATAGCGTTTCATGGCTCGACCGGATTTCAACCGCGGCTTGCGCAGCCCGTGCTGCATCGTTGCCATCGCCTCGTTCCGGTGTCCGCCGAGACCAAGCCCACGCAAAGAGTGGCCCAGCCCGTCGGGCGCCAAGGCGGTACAGGCAAAGACTTCCGAGTCATCGACGCCAAGATCCAGTTTCCAACCTCGCATCCCGAACCCATCGCTCCATCGCTTACAGCCCGGGCATGCCGACATAGCCGGGCAACGCTTTGATGCGGCCAATCCATTTGTTTACCGAGGCATAGTCTCCGAGGCCGATCCCGCCCTCCGGGGCAAGCGCGACATAGGGATAGCAGGCAATGTCCGCTATCGTTGGCCGGTCCGCGGCAAGCCATTCCCGCGTCTCAAGCTGCCCATCCAGGACGCTCAACGCGCCTTCCCCCATTCGCTGGCACTGCGGCAGGTCCCAGGGTCGGTTGAATTTTTTGACCGCCCGGGCACGTGCGAGTCCGTACAGGATTTCGTTTTCGGATACGGCAAGCCACTGCATTACTTCGGCCATCGCACCCGGCGCAGTCGGCAGCCACGCATCGTCCCCGTATTCACGCGCCAAGTAAACGAGGATTGCCATGGAATCCCATACGATGAAGCCGCCGTCGTCCAATACCGGCAACTGCCCACGGGGGTTCAGCTTCAGGAATTCCGGCTGTTTGTGCTCGCCTTTCTCGTAGCCGACCCGTATGGATTCATACGGCACTCTCAACAGCGACAACAGCAAGCGAACCTTGTAGCAGTTTCCAGATAATTCCATGTCATACAGCTTCATGCGCTCTCCTCGTTTCGTTTGTTCGCTGCGCTTGGACATATGCGCGGGGACGGTCAAGAATCGCCGTTGCGTCGCCAGTTGCCTTCAACTTTGACCGGGCGTCGTTTGTGGCCATCATGCCGCCACTGGCCGGCGCGCAGGCACCATGGCCATCAGGACACCGGCCAGTACCAGCAGCCCGCCGACCATCTGTGCCGCAGTGGGTACGGTGCCGAGCATGCCGCTCACCAGCATCGCGAACACCGGTACCAAGTTGAGGAAGAGCGACGTCTTGCCCGCCCCCAGATGTCGGATCCCCATGCCCCAGAACAGGTATGCGAGCACCGTACCGCCAACGACCATGACGGCAAGCGCCAGGATCGCCCGTCCGCCCGGCAATGTGAAGGGGGCGCCACCGCCAAGGGCCACCGCGAGGAGCATCCCGGCGCCGGCCGTCATCACCAAGGCAGTGTTGCCGACGGCGGAACCTTGGGGCATCAGACGGCGCGTGAGCACGTTGAAAAGCGCCCAGGTGAGGTTGGCGGCAAGCATAAGCACGTCGCCTTCCGCCACGTGCAGCCGAGACAGCCGGCCTGGATCGCCATGAGAAATCACTACGATCACGCCGCTCAGGGCCACGGGCAGGGCGGCGAGGCGCCGCGCACTGGCGCGCTCACCAAGGAAGGCCGCGGCCAAGAGCGTGGTGAGCAGTGGATTCGTCCCCATGATGAGGGCACCGTTGTCCGCCGAGGTGGTTTTCATTGCGTGGAAGAATAGCACGTTGAATGCGGCGATGCCGATCAGCCCCAAAGCCACGTAGGTCCCGGCATGGCGCTTCGCAAGGCCGAGCAGGTCTTCGCCGTTGCGCCAGGCGATGGCCAGCATCAATGCCGCGCCGAGCAGGAAGCGCAGGGCTGCCGCCCATGACGGGGACAGATCGGTGAGGAGCGGCCCGGCGAGGACGAAGTTGGCGCCCCAGAAGAACGCGGACAGGGTGACAAGGGGATAAACCAGAGTGGTCGGCATGGCGGTATCCATTCAGAATTGTTTAACATGACTGGATTCTATAAGGCATAATTTCAGGGAACAAACGAGATTTTGTTCATCTTGATTTAAGGAAATCTAATGAGAAGACGCTTGCCTCCGCTCAATGCATTGCGCGCGTTCGAGGCGGTTGCACGGCATCTGTCCATGGTCCGCGCGGCGGAGGAGTTGCATGTCACGCCAGCGGCAGTGAGCCAGCAGATAAAGCAGCTGGAGCACGCCTTGGGCCAGCCCTTGTTCAAGCGCGGCAAGACGCTCGCGTTGAGCGATCCGGCGAAGGCGGCGGCGCCGCTGCTGGCCGACGCCTTCGACCGTCTGGAACGCGCCGCCGCACAGTTGCGCATCGGCGGCCGCGACGGCCCGCTCGTGGTATCGACGCCGCCGGCCTTCGCGGCACGCTGGCTGGTGCCCCGGTTGGAAGACTTTCACACTCGCCACCCCGAGATCGAGCTTCGCCTGCTCGCCACCCGCCGTCTGGTGGATTTCGCGTTGGAGGACGTCGATGCCGCGATCCGTTTCGGCACCGGCGATTACCCGGGTCTGCGCGCGGAGCGGCTCATGCCGGAAGCGATCATCCCGGTGGCGGCACCCGACTTGGCAGAAGGCATCACGAGCGCTGCGGACATCGCGACGCGGCCGTTGCTCAATGACGAATGGCATACCGGGAGCCAAGTATTCCCCGATTGGGAAACATGGTTGACCTCTCTCGGTGTCGTGCTGGAAACGCCGTTGCGGATCCAGCACTTCGGGGAAAGCAACCTGACGATCCAGGCCGCCGTTTCCGGACTGGGCATTGCCCTGGTCTGGCGCAGCCTCGTCCTGGACGACCTCCAGGCGGGCCGGTTGGTGCGCCTGCTCGATCAGAGCATTGCCACTCGCATGGCGTATCACCTCGTCATGCCGCCGAGCCGGGCGGCGCTCGCCAAGGTCGCCGCCTTTCGGCAATGGCTGTTGGAGAAGGGCGGCATCGCGTCGCAACACGGCATGGTTTCGACCGAACAGCTGCCCTCCAGTCGCGGTGCCGGCCAATGACCGGGCCGTTTGCTGCCGTTGCCGCCAAGGGGTCATCGAGTTTTCAACTATAATTTCGCTTTGAAGCGCTTGAGACCAAAGAAAGGCGGCCTGGCGTTTTGACCTCCAGATGAGCAATGCCTAGGATCGAAGGCCAGAAAAACCCGCGTCGGAAGACTGCGACGGCAGTTTTGCGCTTGAAATGGCCCGGAACGGATCGTCTCCTGCGAAGGTAAAGGCCGCTTGCCGCGGAGGCTTGTCGGGTGTGCTGCCCGCCGGTTCAAAACGCCGGCGATCGGCGAACCCGCCGATCGCGGATGGTGGCACAAGTACTATTCCTCGCTGCATCCTGCGCGGCCCACGTCGCTCAAGACCGCTTTGTTCACGCGAAGGAAAACGCGGATGATCCCGAGAGGGCGCCGACCCGGCCGGTGGCCACTGTTGCTCCTTTGGGCGCTGTTCGTCTTCCATCCGGCACAGGCCGCAGGATTCACCTATCAGGTGGAAATCGACGCGCCGCCGCCATTCCGGAAGCTGCTGGAAAACAATCTGCAGATCGTGACTTGGCGCGGCAGTCGACGCATGGATCTGACGATCCTGCGAAGCGTGTTCCGGAAGACGCCCGAGCGCATCCTGACGCTCATGGAGACCGAGGGATATTATTCACCCACCATCGACACCTCGCTGAGCGTCCGTTCGGGACAGTGGGTGGCGCGTCTGCGCGTCGTGCCCAACGCACCCTCGCGCGTGGCGACGCTGCGCCTCACGCTGGCGGGCGCGCTGACCGCCGACCCCAAGGCTTATGCGCAGGCGCTGTCTACGCTGCGCGGCCAATGGCGGGTCAAGCCCGGAAACGTGTTCCGCACGCGAGACTGGGAGAACGCCAAGCGCCGCGCGCTGCTGACGCTGTGGCGGCGCTATCCCGGGGCGAAACTGGCTTTCAGCCGTGCAACGGTCGATCCCCAGACCCGTCGGGTGGCCCTGGAGGCCGCTTTCGACAGCGGTCCGCTGTTTACCTTCGGCCGCGTGACGATCGCCGGGCTGCATCGTTACTCGCCGGCGCTGGTGGAAAATTACGATCCGATCAAGCCCGGGGAGCCCTATTCGCAGGCCAAGCTGCTGGAGTTCCAGCGGGGGCTGCAGGATAGCGGGTATTTCCTGACCGCCTACGTCACCGCCGTGACCCACCCGGCAAGCCCCCGGCAGGTGCCCATCCGGGTGCAGGTGGTCGAGAATCCGAGCCGGAAATTGACTTTCGGCGTGGGCTACGACACCGACCTCGGGGCGCTTCTCGAAGGGGGCTATGAGGACCACAATCTGCTGGGCCGGGCTTGGGATTGGAAGAACGTGCTCAAGCTTCAGACCAAGGCGCAGTCGGTCACGACTCAGCTGCTGCTGCCCGCCCCCCTGAATGCCTATCACTACGGGGCGTCCGTCAATTTCACGCGCAGCAACCTGGAAGGCTTGGTCAACACGGCCTTCCAGGCCGCCGGCCAACGCACGCGGACCACGCCGCAGCGGGTGTCGACCCAGTCCCTTCAATATCTGGTGGACCACAATGAAATTGCCGGTGTCCCGAGCACGACGGACCATGCCCTGATGCCGGATCAGCTGTGGACGTTCAGGCATGTCAACAACCTGCTGTACCCTCAACGCGGGTATATGGCGACGTTCGAAATCGGGGCGGGGGCGAAGGCTCTCGCCTCGGACCAGAACTTCGTGCGCAGCCATGGCAAGGCGATCGTGTTCGCGCCGCTCGATGCCGATGCCAAGGATATCCTGATCCTGCGGGGCGAATACGGCGTCGTGGCCGCGCGCAGCCGGGCCGGCATCCCCCTCGCCCTGCTGTTCCGCGCCGGCGGCGATAGTTCGATCCGCGGCTACGCTTACCAAAGCATCGGGGTGCACGAGGCGGGGGCGATCGTGGGCGGGCGCTATCTGCTGGACGGGAGCGTCGAGATCGACCATTGGTTCACGCCCGTATGGGGGGGCGCCGTGTTCTATGACGTGGGCAATGCCGCCGACAGCGTGCGCGACCTGCGCCCGTTTTTTTCCGGCTACGGCGTGGGCGCGCGCTGGAGAAGCCCTGTGGGACCGATCAATGTGGACTTGGCCTATGGCCAGGCAACCCACGCCGTTCGTCTCCACTTCGCCGTCGGGTTTACGTTCTGATGGGCGAGGCCGGACGTTCGGGAAAGCGATGGCGCCAGCGCGCGTCCGTTGTCGGAGTGTCGGCGGCTTTGCTGGCCGCGTTGCTTTGGCTGTCTGGGCAAGGGGTCGTGCTGCGCTGGCTGGCACGGACAGCGACCCGCATGAGCGCGGGACGGCTTGTCCTTCGGGATGTCGGCGGCTCGCTATACGGGCCCATCGACATCCGATATCTGAGCCTCTCGACGCGGCACTATCGGATCGTGGCGAGGGACGTCGAGGCCGACTGGTCGCCCCGAGCGCTTCTGCTGCAAGGTGCGCTCCACATCGACCCGCTGCACGTCCGTGACCTCGACCTTTGGCCGATCGGGCCGCCCTCTCGCACACGGGAACCCGTGTCGCTCAGGTTGCCATTGCCCTTGACCCTGGCGGTAGGCCAAGTCGGGCGCATGACCTTTCATGCCCGGGCGCGTGCCTTGGTCTTCGATCACCTCCGCTTCTCGTTCTCCGGCTCGGCGGCTCGAAACCATCTGCGCTTGGCGGGGGCGGATACCCCTTGGGGGGCGGTTTCAGGGCGGCTCACCATCGGTGCCGATGCCCCCTATGCGCTTTCCGGCGCATGGCGGGTGGTCGGCGCAAAGCCGCTCCATCCTTATACCCTGTGGGCGCGGGTTGGCGGCACGCTCCCGGCGATAAGCCTCGTCGCGGAGGGTGCGATGGCGGGTGCGAGCGCGGCCGGGTCGGCCAGTCTCACGCCGTTTGGGCGCACCAGCCCCATCGCCTCGGCGACGGTGAACGTCCGGCATCTCAACCCCCGACATCTGGTGGCGCGGGCACCGCATGCGGATTTGGATGTCTCCGTCCGCTTTATCGTTCGCCCCAATGGGCAGGCGGCAGGCGTCGCTTCGGTGGTGAACGCGCTGCCCGGGCCGCTCAATGCGCATCGGCTTCCGCTGGTGCGTTTTGGCGCGCGCTTCGCCGGCACGCGAGCGCATCTTGTGCTTGCTCCGATCTCGGCGGATTTCGGGCGGGCGGGCGTGTTGGAGGGCGCAGGGGTGTTCGAGCAGGGGCGCTTGACGGTAAGGCTTTCGACCTCGGCCCTCAATCTCCGGGCGCTCGATCCGCCCCTGAAAGCGACGCGGTTGTCGGGTACGGTGTGGGTGCAGGCGACATCCAAACGGCAGGACGTAAAGGCGACGCTCACCCAAAGCCGCTATGCCTTTCGGCTGGATGCCACCCATAGGGCTGAAGTCCTCATTGTGCGGGAGGCGCAGGCGGCGGCCGAGGGCTCGATGGCCACGGCGCATGGCCGGGTCGATCTTTCCGGCGCACGTGCGTTCCAGTTCGGCGGCAAGCTCGAGCGCTTCGATCCCGCGCATTTTGGGCGTTTTCCGGCGGGGGATATCAACGCGCGGTTCTCGACGCAGGGGCATCTTGCGCACGCGTGGGCTGCGAAGGGGCAGTTCCTGTTGCGCCAAAGCCGCTTGCGCGGGCGGCCGCTCTCGGGCCATGGGACGTTTCAGGTGCGGGAGGGTGCCGCTCTTGGCGCTCAGGTGTCGCTTCGGGTCGGCAGGGACAGGCTCGAAGTGCACGGCAGCGTGGGGATGCCCGCTGCCCGACTGGCGTGGCGGATCGACGCGCCGCAGATGGCCGACGTCGACCCGCGCATGCGGGGCAGCCTGGCGGGAGCGGGCGTCGTCGCGGGGCGGCTCACCTCGCCATCGGGCCGCCTCGAGTTGAGTGGAGATCGCCTCTCATGGGGCAATCGGTACCGGGTGGGCCGGTTGCGCATCGACGGGACCATGGCCCACGGGTTGGCCGGCACCGCCTCCCTTAGACTCGTCATGTCGCAGGTGCGCGTGCCGCGGCTGCAGGCCCGCTCGGTCAAGGTCCGGGTGCATGGCAGTGCCCGGGCGCACGTGCTCGAAGCGGTGGCCACGGGCGATCACTTCGACTGGACCCTGCGGGCGGCGGGCTCCTGGCGGCGTGTGCGAGGCTGGCGCGGAAGCATCGAGCGGCTGACGAACCGCGGCCGCAATCCGGTCACCCTGACGGCGCCGGCGTCGCTTGCCATCGGCCCGGGCTATTTCCGCCTTACGCACGCGGACTTCCGAGTCGGTGGCGGGGTCTTGGCGATTCGCACATTGTCCCGCGAGCGGGGCGTGCTGGCCACCCGCGGCGATCTGGCAGGCGTGAGCACGACGCTTTTGACCCCGCTCGTCTCCGCGCCAGGCTACCGTACGTCCTTGACGGTGAGCGGGAACTGGTCCCTGACGGTTGCACGTACGGTCAACGGCCACTTTGCCTTGCACCGTGACCAGGGCGACATCACCGTGCTCACGGAGCATCCCTTGGCATTGGGGCTCAGCACTCTGGGCGTGCAGGTGGAAGTGGTGGACGATCGGATCAGCGCACGTCTGGATGCGGCGGGGCGGCAACTCGGCGCCCTTGACGCCGCGGCGCGGACGATGCTCGCGCGGCGAGATGGGACGTGGGGCGTGGCACCGAGCGCGCCGTTCGATGCCCGCATCGCGATGAACGTTCAATCGATTGCCTGGGCTGACGCCTTGATGCCTGGCGGCATAGCGATCAATGGGGCGCTTGCCGTGCGGGCGCAAGCGCAGGGCACCTTCGGTCGGCCGGCATGGACGGGCAGCTTCCAGGGCGAGCGGCTCGCGATCTCGGTGCCGGATGCGGGAACGCGGCTCAAGGATGGCGTGCTGCAAGGAACGCTCAAAGGCCGCACCCTGATGCTGGAGAAGTTGGCCTTCCAGGGGCCGACGGGCACCCTCACCGGCACGGGTCGGATGGCGCTGGGCACGGCGCTCTCGCTCGACTTGGCGCTCAACGCGCATGATCTCGAGGTGCTGTCGCGTCCGGACCGCAGCCTGACGGTTACGGGCACCCTTGCGACGAGCCTTGCGCCAGCGGGGCTGACCGTCAAGGGGCAGCTCACGGCGAACCAGGCGCGGATCGAATGGATGCCCCGGCAGGGGCCGGTCCTGAGTGCCGATGTCGTGGTGCTCGGGCGTCCGCCGAAGCCGGTGAAGCAGGCGCGTTTGCCGACGGTGGTCGATGTGCGCTTCGATCTGGGACCGGATTTTCGTTTCAAGGGGATCGGCGCGGATGTTCAACTGGCAGGCGTGATCGCCGTGCAAAGCCACGGTGCCGCCATCCCGGGGGGGTATGGGCTCATCCGTGTGGTGAAGGGTACATACTCAGCCTATGGCCAGTCCTTGACGGTCACGCGCGGGTTCATCACGTTCGCCGGGCCGCTCGACGACCCGGCGCTCAATCTGGTGGCGATGCGCCTCCCGCACACGGCGCAGGCGCGCCTCGGCGTCACGCCTGCCGTGGAGGCCGGGGTGAGCGTCACCGGCACGGCGTTGGCGCCGCGCGTCCAGCTTGTCTCGGTGCCGGATGTCCCCGATACCGAGAAATTGTCCTGGCTTGTCCTGGGGCATGGGCTGGAGGGCGTGACGAGCGGGGACGAATTCGCCGCCTTGCAGGCCGCGGCCAGTGCGTTTTCCTCGGGCAGTGCCTCCTCCTCGCTGCAGACGCGCATCGCGCACGCCCTGGGACTGTCATCGGTGGGTGTCCAGGCCGGCACTGGCGGCTTGGCGGGATCCCTCGTGACCTTGGGCAAACGCATCTCGTCGCGCGCTTATGTCACCTATGAGCGCGGCTTGACGGGCGCGGAGAATATTGTGAAGATTCGCTACATCCTTTCGCGCCGCTGGTCTGTCCAGGCGGAGACCGGCAGCGCAAGCGGACTGGATTTGTTCTATACCCTTCTCTTCCACTGAAGCGGGAAAGACCGGCTTCGCTGATCGGCAGGCCGCCATCGCTCATGCTCATCGATACCCACGCCCATCTCGATGCATCGGAGTTCGCGCCCGACCGTGACGCGGTGGTCGACGCCGCACGCGCCCAAGGCGTGGGCTGCATCGTCGTGCCGGGGGTGAGCTGGGAGAACCTGCCCGCGGTGCTTGCCACCTGCCGGCGTTATGCGTTGTGCGTGCCGGCCCTCGGCTTGCATCCGCTGTATGTCGGCAGCCATCGTCCGGAGCATCTGGCGGGTTTGCGCGAGTGGGTGGCGCGCGAGCGGCCCGTGGCGATCGGCGAGATCGGACTCGACTATTATGTGCCCGGGGTGGACCCTGCCGCGCAGGCGTATTACTTCGTCGAACAGCTGCGCATTGCGCGCGCGTTCGATCTGCCGGTCCTTCTCCATGTTCGCAAGGCCCATGACCAAGCGCTCAAGCTATTGCGTCGCATGGGGGTGGACAGGGGTATCGCGCACGCGTTCAACGGCAGCGCCCAGCAGGCGCAGGCCTTCATCAAGCAAGGCTTCAAATTGGGGTTCGGGGGCGCGCTGACTTTTCCGCGGGCGCTCAAGTTGCGTGCGCTGGCCCGCGAGCTGCCCTTGGGAGCGATCGTGCTGGAGACCGATGCGCCCGATATACCGCCGATCGATGCGGGCAGAGGGCGCAACAGCCCGCAATATCTGCGCGCCATCGCCCAATGCGTGGCCGACCTGCGGGCGATGCCGTTCGAGGACTTGGCGGAAGCGACCACGATCAACGCCAGGGAGGTGCTGGCGCTTCGGGCGTGCAGCGGTGGGACCGGGTGAGTTGTCAGGCGTCGGCGTCCGCCCCGGCGCGCGGGCAAAGGGCGGATCGCCGATCGCAGAACATCCGCAAGACGCGCGGGAGGCCTCGGCGTTCACACCGGGGAGAGCTCAGGCAGCGGCCGCGCGGCGAATGTGCATCGCCTCCTCAAGAGATGCGGTGCGTATGGGCTGGAATTCCTGGTATGAGGCCTACGGGGTGTTGTACGAGCCGCCAGCGCCCGGGCTGGACTGATTGTCCATGCCCGAACCGGGTGGGCTGCCCGTTCCCGGCAGATAGCCCGAATTCGCACTGGGATGCGACGGAACGGGGGTGGCGGACGATGCGCACCCTCCGAGGAATGAACCCACTGACACGGCGATCGCGGCGATCGCAAGCCACTTTTTCATGACGCATGCTCCTCAAAGCGAGGGACTTTTTGTCGCATGCGGAGCATACGCCCCACGCGAGCCCCTGTGGCTCCCTTGAAAGCCATCGGTGGTCAGGTGGCGCGGCGCCGCGTTACGGCGCAGCAGCGGGTGGCCGCACGCCGTTCTTGACGCCGTGCCCCGTCATCGAAGTATGATTTAATTTTAGTCCGCTCAATGTCCCTTGGACGAAGTGTGTACGGCTTGTCATGTGAAGGGCCGTAAGGCGCATGTCGGGCCGGTTTGGAGAAGAAAACAGGATGGGCGTGCAGGCGCCGCAGTTCGAGAGAACCCGCATCTTGGTGGGTGAAGAGGGCATCAGCCGGTTGTCCCGTCGCCATGTGTTTCTGGCCGGACTCGGGGGCGTCGGGTCCTATTGTGCCGAGGCGCTGGTGCGCGCGGGCATCGGGCGACTTACCCTGGTCGATCATGATTGCGTTGCGGCCAGCAACATCAACCGCCAGCTGCCCGCGCTTCTGAGCACGGTGGGGAGACCTAAGATCGAGGTCATGCGGGAGCGCCTGCGGGATATCAATCCGGCATGCCTTATCGACGGGCGGCGGGAATTCATTACCGCGGAGAACGTCGACGGCCTCGTCCCGGACGGCGTCGACTATGTGATCGACGCCATTGACTCGCTGGCGTGCAAGGTGGCCTTGGTGGCGCAAAGCGTCAAGCGCGGGCTCAGCGTCGCGTCGAGCATGGGGGCCGGCAACCGCCTGGATCCTTCCAGCGTGCGGATCGTCGACATCAGCCAGACGCGCGAGTGTGCATTGGCGCGCCAGATGCGCAAGCGCCTGTGGCGTCACCATGGGATCCGGACCGGCGTGCTGGCGGTCTATTCCTTCGAACCGGGGGCCGCGCCCTTGCCGCCACAACCGGTGGACGGCCCCGGGCGGCCCCGGGCGGTCAATGGGACCATCAGCTACATGCCGCCCATCTTCGGCCTCATGCTGGCCGGCGCCGTCATTCAGGAGCTGTTGGCCGGCTAAGGACGGCGTCGCGGGGCGCTCAGTCGTGCAGGAGCCCTGTCGGCAGCCCATCCACGCTGCGCTGGTTCTTGTCGTCCCAATAGGCTTCCAGGCCCGAAGGACCCTTCTTTTCCGCCCACTGGAGCAGGGTATCGCGCTGCGCGCGGAAGTCGAAGAGCGGGACGCCATAGCCGCACGAGGTTTGCACCGACTCGATGTCGGCCACGATGATCTGGCGCGCCCCGGCAAGCCGGGGAAAGTTCGCGTGGAGGCTCGCCCATTCTTCATGCCGCGGCTGGATGGCGCGCCCCTGCCCGTAAAGGCGAAGAATGAGGGGGGCGTCGTCGAAGCTGCAGAACATGAAGGTGATGCGCCCATCGCGCTTGAGGTGCGCGGCCGTCTCGTTGCCGCTGCCGGTAAGGTCGAGATAGGCGACACGGGAGGCGTTCAAAATGCGAAAACTGTCCAGGCCCTTGGGCGAGAGGTTGATTCGTCCCGAGGGCCCCGCGGTGGCGGTGAAGAACATCTGCTGCCGGCGGATGAATTCGCACAAGGCGGGCGTGAGTTCGGCATAGAACTTGGCCATCGGGTGCGGGCTCCGTGCGTGTGAAGATGCCTATACGGTACTGAACCGGCGGTGGCCTGGCAAGCCCCATGGCGAGCCTTGGGGGAAGCATCCGGACGCGCGCAATCTTTGTCGTGCGGGCCATCCGGGCCCGCCGAGTATTTTTCTCAGTCGGGATGCATTTGACATGGGCTACAAGCGAAAGGCCCGTATCTTGTTCGTGAGCAGGCTGGGTGCCGGTGCCCTGATCGCCCAGTCCTTCGCCCACACCTTGGGGGCGGCGTTCATCACCGCGCGGGCCGGGGCCTGCGCCAGTCCCGCCTGCCTGGATCTGGCGCGAGAGATCATGCGCGAGACTGGCCTGGAGCCGGCGGCCGGGGAGCCCCTGCGCATGCCCGACGACACGGCGATCGCCTGGGCGGATCTGGTGGTGGCGATGGATGCCGCAGCCGACGCCCTCATCGCGCAGCGGCCGGGAGGGCCGCCAGTCAGGCGCTTTCCCCTCGAGGAGCCGGCACTCGCGGGGGGCGATGAGTATCGGGCGCTGCGCGAGCGCATCAGGGCGCGCGTCGAAGGCATGGTCGGCGGCATGAGAATGCTGGAAAATCAATCCGAAATCTGAGTATCATGGGTCCATTGAAAACCTTCCAACAATCGCCTGGAGAACCCTATGCCCTCTCGTGCGAGCACGCCGCCATCGGTGGCGGGCGGTGAGCAGAACAAGACGGAGCCCCTATCCCCCGAGGGGGGCGTGAATCTGAGGCAGTTCCTCGCGCACCAGCATCTGTGCCAGTCGCTGACGGCCTCCGAGATCAATACCCTTTTGGACTATCTTGCGCGCATGACGCTCAGGAAGGACGACATCCTGTCCGATATCGGCGATGTGGGGGACGACCTTTATTTCGTCGTGCAGGGGGAGATCTCGCTCACGTTCGGCGACGGCGCGCAAGAAAAGGAGATCGTGCGTGCCGGCGCCGGGGAGATGCTGGGCGAGATGTCCTTCTTCGACAAGCAGCCGCGCTCGGTCCGGTTGGTGGCGAAGATGGACGGCACGGAAGTGCTCAAGCTCACGCGCGCGATGTACAAGCGCATGAAGGTGGAGCATCCCTATATCGCCATCAATTTGGTGGAGCAGGCCATCATCAGCCTCGACCACCTGTTCCGCCGCGTGAGCGGAGACTTTGCCCAGTTTTCCCACTACTTCTACGGTTCGGGCATCCGCTGAGCGCGTTGAGTCGGGCTCAATCGTGCGGTTCGGGATCCGGGCGGCGCCAGGGGGGCACGAGCGAATGGGGGATGCGCAGTTGGTCCAGGATGCGGGCGACCACGAAGTCCACCAGATCGTTCATCGTCTGCGGACGATGGTAGAAGCCCGGATTGGCCGGTAGGATGGTGGCGCCGGCGCGCGAGAGCCTGAGCATGTTCTCGAGGTGGATGGCCGAGAAAGGGGCCTCCCGCGGCACCAGGATGAGCGGTCTTCCCTCCTTGAGGGTCACGTCCGCGGCGCGCTCGATCAGGGTGGCGCTCATTCCCTGCGCGATCGCGGCGAGCGAGCCCATGCTGCAGGGGCACACGACCATCGCGTCGGCCACGGCGGAACCGGAGGCGATCGGGGCAAACCACTCCTCGCGCCCGAACACGGTGATGCGTCCGGGGGCTCCCTTGAAACGGCTGCCCAGCCAGGCCTGGAATTCCTGCGGGCGGGCGGGCAAGGCCAGGTCGAGTTCCTGCTTGGCCACGATCTGGGCGACCTGCGAATAGAGCAGGTAGACCTGGATGTCCTGGGCGGCCAGCAGCTCGAGCAGCCGGATGCCATAGATCATGCCGGATGCGCCGGTGAGGGCGAGGGTGACCGTCTTGGCGTTTTCCATCGCCTCAGGACCCCTCACGGCAACGGGGCAGGGGCTCGCGCGGCAGCATGGACATGCGTTTACCTTGAGGCATTGAAGGTGTGTAGCTTATGCCGGAAAACAGGCCGCGTCCAGATCCCTTTCGGGGCTTCCGCGGCGGCGAGGGGGATGCTTGTGTCGTTGTCGTCCGGCGATCTCGTGACGCGATCTAGTCTCTGGCGCAGGTGCGAAAGCCGGCGAAGATGTCGCGGCGGTGGGGCGGGAAGAAATTGCGGTAGGTGTTTCGGACCCCTTGCGCGCTGCTCGCCCACGCCCCGCCCCTGAGCACCTTGCGAGCGCCGAACCAGGGGGCGGAGTATTCCTTGTACGGGCTGTCCACCACATAGCCGGGGAACGGGTAGAAGGGGGAATCCGTCCATTGCCAGAGGTTGCCCAGCATTTGGCGGCAGCCGAAGGCGCTGTCTCCCGCCGGAAAGGCGGCAACGTCCGCGCAGCCGTCGCAACGGAAATCCAGGTTGGCCTGCTCGGGTGTGGGCGGTTCATTTCCCCATGGGTAGCGGCGCTTGCGCGCCCCGAGCCCGTTGCCGTCGGGCGCCGGCTCGCCGCCTGCGGCGAGCTCCCATTCCGCTTCCGTGGGCAGTCGCCGCCTTGCCCAGTGGCACCATGCTTCGGCCTCGTACCAGTTGACATGAATCACGGGCGCATGAGGTTTGAGGGGCATGCGTCGGTCGAAGTGCCGGTGCATCCACTCGGTGTCGGCGCGTTCCCAATACAGGGGGTGGTTCGCGTTTGCCGTTTGCCGCCAGCCCCACCCCTGGCGGCTCCAGAGTTCGGGTCGCAGGTATCCGCCGTCGTCGACGAACGCGGCAAATTCGGCGTTGGTCACGGGGGCCTTGGCGATGCGGAAGGGGGGGAGCTCGACCGCGTGGGCCCATTTCTCGTTATCGAAAACGAACGGGGCATCCGGTTGGGCGCCCAGAAGGCAGGTGCCGCCCGGGACGGAGACGTCCCCCGGCAGGGGTCCACCATCGGGCGGCGGGCAGGCCGTCGGGGGCGCCGGATAGGCCAGGGCCTGGCGCATGGAGGCGAACGCTTCGATGTGCATGCCCTCGTGGGCCAAGGCGAGGAGATAGAGATAGGTCTCCTCGCCATCGGGCGAGCGACCTTCCAGCCGCCGCTTCACGTCCCGCAACACGCGCGCCTTGTAGTCCAGCGTCTCCTCCCGGGAAGGGAGCGACAGGCCCCAGCGGTCGTCGTGAGCGACGGCGAAGGAATCGTAGAGCGCGTCTGCACCGGGCAGAAGCAATGCCTGGGCGCCGAGCAGGCGGAGCACGAACACATCGTAGAAGAACGCGGTGTGCCCGAGTTCCCAGCGGAAGGGGTTGAGATGTTCGAGCCGGGGGACGCTCCATTGGGCATCGGACAGGTCGGCCACCAGGGCGAGCGTGCGGCGGTGGGATGCCTCGACCCATCGGGCGAGTGCCGGCGCCGGCACGGTGTGCCGTTTGCCGTTGCGTTCGGCCGCGGTGTCCTCCATACGTGCTTCCTCATCCCCGGGAAGAAGGGCATGCCCCCCAGACGCGACGCGTCCTGATACCCCTTGCGGCGAACAGGCCTTGCCCTGGCGCCTGGCCGATGCCCGTGCAGGGCATCACCCAAAATGTCAGCTTAGTCTGGAAGCGGTCCCGGGTCCAGGGCGCGGCGGAGCCACCGACACGCGCGCGCTTAATCCTTTGCGGGGTGGACGGAGGGAAAGCGCGCCAGCGCGGTCTCCTTTAGATGGGCGCTGATACCCTAATGCAGTATTTTCCTACCCGTATCTATAGTGAATTTTATGCGCAAAGAAAAATAATCTATCGAATCCGGGAGCTCCTTGTGAGAGCTCAAATGGCGGCAGGAAGACATGTGCGCCCCGTTCATTGTTGAGTAGATGAGGATCCATAGATCCAGTTTATGATTCGTAGAGAAAGTTCGATCGTCACGTAAGTGCCACGTAAGTTAGGGCGCGTATAACGGGTCACATGGCCCCCTAACGAGATCCGAATGCGTTGGCCGGCCGGTTTTGACGAAAGGGTCGTCGGGCCATGCCGCTCTCCCAGTGGCGCCCGGACGCATGATAAAAACAACGGATAACGCCATGAACAAGACTATGCGCCCCTTGCGGTTCCGCCGAATCATCCCGGGCGGGCTGCCGTCCCCCTGATCCAATCTGCACCTCGCATTTTCACGCCGATTCGCTCGCGGGAACATTAGGGCGTCGGTGTCTGTCCCGGAGGCCGTTTGCGCCGGGTAGGGGTGATTTTCGCCCTAAGAAGTCGGTTTCCGCCGGGATTCGAGCCGGCGAGCGATAGTCGTTAGGAAGAGCCTCCCATGAAAAACATGTGTCTTCCACAGGTGGGCACGATCGTCACCTCGATGGCGATCACCGGCTTTGCGTTAGGGTACGCCCTCGACAGGTTTTGCGGGACCTCCCCGGTCCTGGCGGCGTCGTTCGGCGGCCTAGGCTACATCGGCGGGATGATGAAGGCCCACCAACTGCTCGCCGGGCGGCGGGCCAGGCAAGGGAAGTCATGACCCCTGCGCGGACCATGGTCGACGCGCAAATGGCGCTGCTGGGCGCCTCGGGCGCGCTCATGGCGTCATTCGGCGGCTGGGCGGCCTTCGACTCGGCGGCCTATGGCGGTCTGTGCGGCATCGTGCTGACCTGGGCGTTGGGCCGCAACGCGCGTCGCGCCGAGCGTGCGGCGCGGGACAACCCCAGGAAGGCGGTGCGGGTGCTGTATGCCGGCGCCGCGGGGCGCTTCGGGCTCGCCGCGCTGCTCGTCGGGGCAGGATTCGATCTTTTCGGCGTGCATCCGCTCCCCTGCGTGGTGGGCTTCGCCGCGACGCGGCTGGCCTTCTGGTGGGATGCGCGCACGGTCTTCAAGGAGGCGGTGCGATGAGCAAGAGCGCGGCCCGGTCGGGCCAAGGCGTCGTGGAATACATGCAGCACCACCTGACCAACCTGTGCGCGGGGGCGTGCGACCCGCGCACCCATCACGCCACCGGCTTCCTGTCCGTGCATGTCGACACGCTTTTCTTCGCGGCGCTGGCCGCCGTCGCGTTCATGCTGATCGCATGGCGGGTCCGGCGCGCGCTTGACCCGGATTCCCCGGGCACGCTGCAGAACATCGTCGAGATGGTGGTCGAGTTCGTGTCGAAACAGGTCGAGGACACGGTGCCGGGCGCAAGTCCGGTGATCGCCTCGCTCGCGCTCACCCTCCTGATCTGGGTGTGGTTCATGAATCTTTTCGACCTGCTGCCGATTGACCTCGTGCCCTGGCTCGGGGGACTGATCGGGATTCACTACGTGCGGCCGGTGCCCACTTCCGACATCAACACCGGCCTTGGGCTGTCGCTGACGGTCTTCGCACTGATTCTCTACTACAACATCAAGGTCAAAGGGCTTTTCGGCTACCTGAAGCAGTTTCTCTTTCATCCCTTCGGGCGCTTCCTGATTCCGGTCAACATCGTCATGAGCCTCATCGAAGAGCTCTCCAAACCGTTGAGTCTCGCCCTGCGGCTGTTCGGCAACATGTTTGCCGGCGAGCTCGTGTTCATGCTCATCGCCCTGATCGGCGGGGCGGCGGCCGTCGGGCTGGGCCTCCTGATCTGGCTGCCGGCCCAGATCGCACTGGATCTGGCCTGGGAAATCTTTCATCTGCTGGTCGTGAGCCTTCAGGCGTTCATCTTCATGGTGCTCACCATCGTGTATCTCGGCATGGCGCATACCGGTGAGTAGGGGCAGGCCTTGACCGGCAACGGACTAGGGGTCCCGGGCGCAGGGCACGGGCAATTAGTGGCTTTTCAACACTTAGGAGGATCGTAGAATGACCGCCAGCATGATCAGTCAAATTTATGCCTATACCGCCATCGGCGTGGGCATCATTCTCGCGGCCGCGGGGCTAGGGTCGGCCATCGGGTGGGGCCTCATCTGCTCCAAGACCCTCGAGGGCATCTCGCGGCAGCCGGAGATGCGGCCCACCCTCATGGCGAACATGTTCATCTTCGCCGGGCTGATGGAGTCGTTTCCTTTCATTGTGCTCGCCTTTGCCATGTGGTTCCTCTTCGCCAATCCGTTCGTGGGCGCCCTAAGCGTGGCCCTGAAGGCGCTGGGCCATTAGATCGTCCACCGATCCGAAGCAAAGGAGCGCCTGTCATGCACATCGATCTAACGCTGGTCGGCCAGATGATCGCCTTCGGCCTGCTGGTCTGGTTCGTCCACAAGGTTCTGCTGGGGCCGATGCAGACGATGCTTTCGGCACGCCAGAAGCGGATCGCCGACGGGCTTGCCGCCGGTGAACGGGGCAAGCACGAGCTCGAACTCGCCCATCAGCGCGCAGCCGAGGTCCTCCGGACCGCGAAGGCGACCGCCGAAAGGATCGTGACGGAGGCCGAACGCCACCGGGCCCGGGTGATCGAAGAGGCCGGAGCGCAGGCCAAGGCCGAGGGTGAGCGCTGGCTCGCTGCGGCACGCGCCGAATTCGACCAGGAAGTGCGGCGAACGAAGGAGGGCCTGCGAGCGCAGGTCGGGCGCCTCGCCCTGGCGGGCGCAGAGAAGATCCTGCGCCAGGAGGTGGATCGTACGGTCCACGCGAAGCTCCTGGCACAGCTCGAAAGCAGCCTTTGAGGGCGCCCCATGCAAAACCCAGCCACCTTGGCCCGACCCTACGCCAAAGCGATCCTTCAGCTCGCGCGCCGGGACGATGCGTTCGCGCAGTGGTCTCAGATGCTTGGCCTTGTGGCGGCGGTCGCCGCCGATCCCCGCGTGCAGCGGCTGGCCGGTGACCCCCGCTTATCCGGCAGGCGGGTCGAGGCGATTTTCCTGGCGGTCGTGGGCGAGCAGCTCACCGCCCAGGCGAAGCAGCTCTTGCGGGTGCTGGCGGAGAACAAGCGCCTGCCGCTATTGCCCGACATCCGAAGCGCCTTCGAGCGCCTTCGGGCGGAAGAAGAGGGCCTGCTCGAGGTGCGCATCACGTCGGCTTTTCCGCTCGAGGCGGACGCCATCGAGGCGCTCTCCGAGCGTATGCAAACCAGATTCGGGCGCCGCGTTCGCCCGCACGTTCATGTGGATGCCTCCTTGATCGGGGGCGTGAAGATCGAGGCGGGGGACCATGTCATCGATGCGTCGGTTTTGCACGCACTGGACGCCCTGACCACCTTGATCGATTGCCGGGAGGAATGACCATGCAGCTCAATGCCCTGGAAATCAGCGACTTGATCCGTGATCGGATCGATTCCCTTGCCGAGGAGCCGTTGCCGCGCACGCAGGGCAGCATCGAATCGGTCACCGACGGCATCGTCCGCATTTACGGCCTCGATGCCGTGATGCAGGGCGAGATGCTCGAGTTTCCGGGCAATACGCTCGGCTTCGCCCTGAACCTCGAGCGGGATACCGTCGGCGCCGTGGTGCTGGGGGACTATGAGCATCTCACGCAGGGCGATGCCGTCTTTTGCACCGGCAAGATCCTGGAGGTGCCGGTGGGGCCGGGCCTCATCGGCCGCGTGGTGAATGCCTTGGGGCATCCGATCGACGGCAAGGGCGCGGTCGCCTCGGACCACCTCTCGCCCATCGAGCAGCCCGCCCCCGGGGTGATCGCGCGGCAGTCGGTGTCGGAGCCGCTGCAAACGGGGATCAAGGCGATCGATGCCATGGTGCCGATCGGGCGCGGGCAGCGGGAACTCATCATCGGCGACCGGCAAACCGGCAAGACCGCGATCGCCATCGACACCATCATCAACCAGAAAGGGACCGGCGTCATCTGCATCTATGTGGCCATCGGCCAGAAGGCTTCCAGCATCGCGCAGGTCGTGCGCAAACTCGAGGAGCACGGCGCGATGGCGCACACCATCGTGGTGGCGGCGTCCGCGGCGGATCCGGCGGCCATGCAATACATTGCGCCTTACGCGGGCTGCGCCATGGGGGAATATTTCCGGGATCGCGGCCAGGATGCCCTGATCTGCTATGACGACCTGACCAAACAGGCCTGGGCTTATCGCCAGATTTCTCTGCTGCTGCGCCGGCCGCCGGGCAGGGAAGCGTATCCGGGCGATGTGTTCTACCTTCATTCCAGGCTGCTCGAGCGCGCCGCGCGCGTGAACGCCCAACACGTTGAGCAGGCCACCGGTGGCGCCGTGACGGGGCGAACGGGATCGCTGACGGCCCTGCCCATCATCGAGACCCAGGCGGGCGACGTTTCGGCCTTCGTGCCGACGAATGTCATTTCCATCACCGATGGCCAGATCTTCCTCGAGACGGATCTGTTCAACGCGGGCATACGGCCGGCGATCAATGCCGGGCTTTCGGTCTCGCGCGTCGGGGGGGCCGCCCAGACGCGGCTCATCAAGAAGCTCGGGGGAGGCGTCCGGCTCGCGCTGGCCCAGCACCGCGAGCTGGCCGCCTTTGCCCAATTCGCGTCCGATCTCGACGAATCCACGCGCAAGCAGCTGGAGAGAGGCATGCGCATCACCGCGCTCATGAAGCAGCCGCAGTATGCGGTCACCTCGGCCGCCGACCTGGCGCTCTTGCTGTTCGCGATCAACAAAGGGTTCATGGATGACGTCGAGGCTGCCCATGTGGGGACGTTCGAGAGAGCCCTTCGTTTCTTCATCGGGAGCCATCATGCCGCCCTCACGGCGGTGCTGGCTCAAGGCCAGGACCTCTCGAACGACACGGAAGAGGCCTTGGCCGCGGCGATCACGCAATTCAAGTCAAACGGCGATTGGAACACCCACAAGGAGGGCTAAAGCGTGGACGAGGGCACAGTTGTTCAAATCATCGGACCCGTGGTGGACGTCGAGTTCCCCCGCGACCGCCTGCCGCGCGTGAACGAGGCGCTGCGCTTGAGCGATGCCGCGCTGACCCTCGAGGTCCAGCAGCAGCTCGGGGACGGCATTGTGCGGGCGATCGCGATGGGTTCCACCGACGGATTGCGGCGCGGCACGCGGGTCTTGGCGACGCATGCGCCGATCTCGGTACCGGTCGGCACGGCGACGCTCGGACGCATCATGGACGTCCTGGGGCAGCCGATCGATCAGAAGGGACCCATTCCCGCGGCCGAGCATCTGCCCATTCACCGCAAGCCGCCCGCGTTCGAGGAGCTTTCCGCAGCCACCGAGATCCTGGAGACAGGCATCAAGGTCATCGACCTCATGTGTCCCTTCGCCAAGGGCGGCAAGGTCGGGTTGTTCGGGGGCGCCGGCGTGGGCAAGACCGTCAACATGATGGAGCTCATCCGCAACATTGCCGTCGAGCACAGCGGCTACTCGGTCTTCACGGGCGTCGGAGAGCGCACCCGCGAGGGCAACGACTTCTACCACGAGATGGCGGAGGGTGGGGTGCTGGACAAGGTCGCCCTGGTGTATGGACAGATGAACGAACCGCCGGGCAACCGCTTGCGGGTGGCGCTGACCGGACTCACCCTGGCAGAGCATTTTCGTGACGGCGGCCGGGACGTGCTGCTGTTCATCGACAACATCTACCGCTATACCCTGGCGGGCACGGAGGTCTCCGCTCTGCTGGGCCGGATGCCTTCCGCAGTGGGCTACCAGCCGACCCTCGCGGAAGAGATGGGGCGGTTGCAGGAGCGCATCACCTCGACAAGACTGGGCTCCATCACCTCGATACAGGCGGTCTACGTGCCGGCCGACGACCTCACCGATCCCTCGCCCGCCACGACCTTCGCGCACCTGGACGCGACCGTCGTGCTCTCGCGCCAGATCGCGGAGCTCGGCATCTACCCCGCGGTCGATCCGCTCGATTCGGCTTCGCGTCAGCTCGACCCCCTGGTGGTCGGGGAAGACCATTACACCGTGGCACGCGCCGTTCAGAGCCTGCTGCAGCGTTACAAGGAGCTGCGCGACATCATCGCCATCCTCGGGATGGACGAACTGTCTCAGGAGGACAAGCTGGTCGTGGGGCGCGCCCGCAAGGTGCAGCGGTTTTTGTCCCAGCCGTTCTTCGTGGCCGAGGTATTCACCGGGACGCCGGGACGCTATGTGTCCGTCCAGGAGACCATCGCCGGCTTCAAGGGCATCGTGAACGGCGATTACGACCATCTTCCGGAGCAGGCGTTCTACATGGTCGGACGAATCGAGGAAGCGGTGGAGAAGGCCAGATCGATTCAGTAGCGCTTCTGCGTCCGTCGTCCTATCGCGAGGTCCATTCATGGCAAGCGTCAAAGAAATCCGCGCCCAAATCACCAGCGCCCAAAATATCCGGCGCATCACGCACACCATGGAAATGGTGGCCACCTCCCGGATGCGGCGGGCTCAAAGCCGCATGGCGGCGGCGCGTCCCTATTGCGACAGGCTGAAGGCCGTGGCCGGCCATCTGGCGCAAGCCCATTCGGAGTATCCGCATCCTTTCCTGGTGCCGCGGGCCGCCATCCGCCGCGCAGGCGTCATTCTCATCACCTCCGACAAGGGATTGTGCGGCGGCCTCAACGCCAACGCGCTGCGGCTTACCCTGAGCCAGATCAAACAGTGGGGGGAGCAGGGCATCGCGGCCGACATCTGCGCCATCGGGGCCAAGGGTTTCCAGTTCGCGAAGCGCGCCGGCCTTGCGGTTCGGGCGCACCAGGCCGGATTGGGCGAGACCCCCCACATCGATCAGCTGATCGGCCCCTTGACCGTGATGCTGAACGCCTACCGGGAAGGCGAGATCGATGCCCTCTATTTGTGCTATGCGCGCTTCGTGAGCGCCTTGCGCCAGGAGGCGCAGATGGAGCCTTTGCTCCCGCTGGGGGGGCAGCGGCTGGATACGCCGGCACGCCACTGGGACTATCTCTACGAGCCTGACGCCCGCAGCGTCCTCGATTTGCTGCTCGAACGCTACGTGGAGACCCTGGTTTTCCAGGCCGTCGCCGAGAACATGGCCTCCGAGCAGGCGTCTCGCATGGTGGCCATGAGGGCGGCCACCGAAAATGCTGACGACATGATCGGCGCCTTGCGACTGCTCTACAACAAGAGCCGGCAGGCTGCCATCACCAAGGAACTGTCGGAAATCGTCTCCGGCGCCGCGGCGGTCTAGCGGACCGGAACATAAGGAGGACTGCTGGATATGGCCATGACCGTGCATGTCGACATCGTGAGCCCTGAGGAGTGCCTTTTTTCCGGGCTCGCGCGCTTTCTGATCGTTCCCGCCGAAATGGGCGAGGTCGGGATTTTCCCGCACCACGCGCCCATGATCACGCGCATCCGACCGGGTACCGTGCGCATCGACCGGGTGCACCCGGATCCTGACGAATTCATCTTCATCTCGGGCGGGATCCTGGAAGTGCAGCCGCAATGCGTGACCATCCTGTCAGACACCGCGGTGCGTGCAAAAGATCTCGACGAGAAGGCCGCGATCGAAGCCCGGCGCAAGGCGGAGGAGGCGGTCAAGGACCGCGTCTCGGCCGCGGATTTCGCCAAGCTGCAGGCGGAGATCTCGAAGGCGCTGGCCGAGATTCAAACGGTGCGTGCCGCGCATCACGGCTGAGTCCGGTTTCATTTCTTGCCGGCGAGCGGCAACGCGTGCATGGGCGCTACGCTCGGCGCGCGCGTGCCGGGCACGGGCGGCATGGGCGGCGCCTTAGGGATCGCAAGTGGGCCGAGCGCCGGTCCCTTGACCGGCAGCGCCGGCGCCTGGACCTTCGGGCGAAGCGCCGGGGCCGGTGGCTTACGGGGGTGGGCGCGTTTTTGCACCCCCAATATCTCCAAGGCGGCTTCCTCTGCCTGGCCGGCTGCGGCCTGGGCACGCTGTGCGGCGGCCTCAGCGCGTTTTGCGGCCGTGAGCGCCTCGCGCACGGAGGGATCCTGCGACTTCGGTGCCTTCGCGAGCGTGCACACACGCGCTTCGAAGGCGTCTCCGATGGTGTCGGGAATGATCGGGGCGGCCCCTTGCGTCATCGTGCCGTCGTCGATGAGGCGCCCGTCGGCGGCATACAGGAGGTAGCTCAGGAGGGCCAGCGTATGGGCGCCGCAATCGATGCGCTCGCGGTATAGGCCCGACCGGGCGATCCCCTGCTTGAGTCGCTGCGGGTGGCCAAACACCACTTTCTTCCAGTAGGTGATGATCTGGTCCTGGATGACCAGATTGGAACGGTCGAAATAGTAGGCATTGCCGTCGGTGGGCCCAGGCACCCGCGTCCATTGCGCCGCGGACGCGGGCGGACACAGCAAGAGCCAGACCAGGATGGGCGCGATTCTCTTCATCAATGCTCCGCAAGGCAATCTGCCGCAGGCAGGCGTAGCCGCTACCGAGGCAGTACCCGACATTTTAAGATGTCTGCAGGAAGATCGCGAGCGGGCGGGGACACCCTTGCGGGGGAAACCCGGGTCAACCGCCGTCATGCGTCCCGCCGCGCCTGTTGCGCTCTTGTGCCGACGTGCTCGGCGCGTGGCCGCTGACCACTGCGCCATCGGCGTGGCGCATGCGTGCGAAGACGGGTACAGCGAGCAAGGGGAGCAGGGCGATCACGCGGAACACGATGTGGAATGGGGCTACCGTCAGATGCGACAGGGTCGGCGAAAGCAGTCCGAGGAGTGCGGCGCCGAGTGAGACGCCGAAGCTCACCGTCAACTGCTGGATCAGGCCCCCGAGACTGGTGGCGCGGCTGAGGCGGCGCGGCTCGACTTCGGCATAGGCTAACGTGTTCGAGGTCATGAACTGCGTGGATCGCACCAGGCCGAACACGATGATGGCGCTCGCGATGCCGATCCGGGGGGTATCCGGTCCAATCAGGGAAAAGCTGGCGAGCACCCCTGTGCAAGCCAACGCGCTGCCGATCAGCAGGGTTCGAAAACCGAGGCGCCGCAATGCCGGGGCCATGGCGACGCGAATCCACGGCGCGCCCAATGCTGAGAGGAAAGTGAGCGAGCCCGATGCCACCGGAGTCATGCCCAAGCCCAATTGCAGCAGCAGCGGCAGGAGGTAGACGGGGGCGTTCATCGCCACGCGGCACAATCCGCCTGCGAGGGTCGCGATCCCGAAGGCGCGTTGGCGCAACAGGCTCAGGTCGACTGCGGGATGCGACCGGCCGCGGCTGCGCCAGGCGAAGGCCAGGACGAGCCCCACGGCGATTGCCGCGGTGGCGCCCAAGGCGATCCAAGACAAGTGGCCCACGCCTTCCATGGTGAATTGAAGCAGACCCACCCCCACGCAAAACAGGGCAAATCCGGCCAAGTCGAACGGCGGCACGTCTTCGGCGGGTTGCGGGGCGACGAAGCGATAGGCCAGCGCCATGCCGAGCAAACCAAACGGCAGGTTGATGTAGAAGATCCAGCGCCAGGACAGGTAGGTCGTCAGGTAGCCGCCGAGCAATGGGCCGACGACCGGGCCGATGATGGCGGGAAGGGTGGTATACGTCATCGCCCGGACCAGTTCGTTGCGCGGGAAGCGGCGCAACAGAATGAGACGCCCGACGGGGGTCATCATGGCCCCTCCGGCGCCCTGAAGAATCCGTGTCGTCACCAGCATGGCAAAGCTATCGGCGGCGCCGCACAGGGCCGAGCCCAGGGTGAAGACGGCGAGCGCTGCAGTGAACACGCGGCGCATGCCGTAGCGATCGGCGCACCATCCGCTGAGCGGAATCAATACCGCGAGCGTGAGAATGTACGCGCTCACGGCCAGGTTCATCTGGACTGCGGAGGTGCGCAGCGCGCGCGCCATGTCCGGTATGGCCGTGGTCACGATGGTGGCGTCGAGCTGCTCCATCAGGAACGCGATCGCCACGATCAGCGGGATCAGCAGCTCCGGCCGCCGCGGACGCTCCAGTCGTTGGGCCTCGGCGACGCCGCTGCCGTCCGTCATCGGCGCCGCCCGGTGGCCTGGTGACCCGGCATGTCCTGCAAGCGCCTTAAGCCCGTGCCGCGTCGAGGAGGGCGATGATCTCCTCCGTCGACCCCGTCTCCCCCAGTCGCGGGAAAATCGCCTCGAGGCTGTTGGCATGGGCGCGGGGGTTTGTATCCGTCATCGCGTCTACTGCCAGCGCCACATGAAAGCCGATCTCGTACGCTTGACGCGCAGTCGACTCGACGCCGATGCTGGTGGATACCCCGCACATCACCACCTGGGTGACCCCGAGCGCCTTCAATCGTTCGGCGAGATCCGTGTGCGTGAACGCACCCCATGTTCGCTTGGTGACGAGCAGATCCTGCGGCTGTTGGTCCAGTTCGGGCAGCAGGTCCGTCCAGCCGGCGGGAAACCCATCGAGGCGCCGTCCCTGTTCCGTTCGTCCGGGTGCCGTGCCCGCGACGTTGACGAGGACAACCGGCAAGTGGTAGCGCCGAAACGCGGCGGCAAGGGCGCCTGCCCGTCGGGCGATCCGAGAAACCGGGTGCTCCGTGGGGAGGGCCGCAATGCCCTTCTGGATGTCGATTACGATCAGCGCGGGGGTCGGGTCAAGCGCGGAAATGGTCATGGGCGTTACTCCGTGATGGGCGTGCCGTCTCTTCGATCCAAGGCGGTCGCAGTAGGGGGGTCAGCCGTCGCTGAGCCGCTTGAGCAACGGGGTGGCCGTTGCCAGGATCTGCAGCTCCTTCTCGCTCAGCCGGGCCAAGGCCGCCTCCATCCACTGCTGCTGGGCTGCGCTGCGCCGCTTTCTCTCTTTCATGCCCAAGGGCGTCAGCGCGAACAGGATCTGTCGGCCATCGGTCGGATGGGGATGGCGCTCGACGAAACCCGCCGCCTCCAGGCCGGCCAGTATGGCACCCATCGACTGCGGCTTGACCGATTCTGCGCGCGCAAGGTCGGCGGTGGTCATCGGTCCCTGGGCCTCGAGTCGCGCCATGGCGCTCAGTTGGGACAGCGTGAGTTCGCCGGAATTCATCTGGGCACGCAGTCGGCGGACCAATTGCCCAACGGCGAGCTTGAGGTCGATGGCGACATCGTGCGGGCTAGGATCGGGACTGCGACTCATGGCACGATGGTACGGGTAAAAAGGAAAGCTGGCAAGGTTAACTGGCAAGGGCGACTTCCATTCTCCATGACGAATGGAAAATCCCGCCGTCGAGGTGGCGGGGCCAGCGAACCGGCCCGCCCCGTCGGTTCGCGCGTCGTTCCGGCGCCGATGGGGACCGGGCGTCTGCGGAGCCGGAAAAAATCGGCGGCAGGTCTTGCGGAGCCTCAGGGGCTCTCGCCCGGCGGCAAGTCGGGATGGATGGGCGATGCGAGTCCCAGATGGTCGAGCAAGGGATGTCGGCTGGCCAGCAGACGGGCCACGACGACGCCGTTCAGGGTGCCAAAAAGCAGGGCCGATGCCCCGAAAATCGGGACGAGGTAGACGATGCCGGTTTGCGGGATAAGCCACCAGTGGACCACCGTCAGTTGCCCGGCCAGATGCGCAAAGGCCGAAGCCAGGCTCAAGGTCACGGGACCGAACCACTTCGCGGGCAGACGCTGCGCCGCCAGCAGGACCGCAAGGCTTGCCGCCGCCCCGGACAGGCTCAGGATGAAGGAGGGCGACAGGAAAGTCCCCAGCAGGAGGCTGCCCGCCACCACGCGCAGCGCGGTGACCCACAGGGCCAGCCGGAACCCGTAACGATAGAGCACGAACAGCGTCACGATGTTGGCCAAGCCCGGCTTGACGCCCGGCAGTGGGGAGGGGATCGCCGCTTCGGCCAGCGCCAGGGCGATGGCGGCGGCCGCCAATTGCGCCACATGGTGGTCTTCGGGCTCGGTGCGCAGGCTAATAGTTGAGGGAGTCATACAGTCGGTGCCGGCCGGTGATCTCGATCGTGACGTGGTTGGGCAGACAGATTGCCGCTTCGCCCACGCGTTGCAGCCAGCCTTCCTTGACGCAGATCTGCCGGGGCCCGGGGTCGGAAACGACGCGCACGCGGTGCGCCAGGATGCGGATCACGCTGGGGCCCAGCGCGCCTTGGACGGTGAAGGTCGCATTCTTGGCCAGGCTTTGCCGGAGCACCACGTGCCCATTGCTGCGAACGACCACCTCGGTGCCGGGGGCGGACGCCCAGAGATCGGCAAAGAGCCAGCCGACGGCGCAAATGGCCGCCAGGAGGGAAAGCCAGTCGCCGGCCTTGAGGAGATGCAGCCCGCTCAAACGAGCTCCCTGTGGCGGACCAGGACCTGGCTGTCCGTGAAGTAGCTCGCGAGCTTCTCCGAGAAATAGACGGATCGGTGTTGGCCGCCGGTGCAGCCGATGGCCACGGTGAGGTAGCTGCGGTTGTCCTGGACGAAACAGGGCAGCCACTTTTCCACATAGGCGCGAATATCTTGCAGCATCTCGTCCACCTGCGGGTGTCCCTCAAGGAAGGCGGCCACCTCGGCATCCTTGCCGGTGAGCAGACGCAACCTTGGGTCGTAGTGCGGGTTGGGCAGGCAGCGCACATCGAAAACCAGGTCGGCGTCGAGGGGAATCCCGTGCTTGAAGCCGAAGGACTGGAACAGCAAGGTCAGCCGCGAGCGGTCCAGGGCCAGGAAGCTGTCGATCCAGGCGCGCAAGGTATTGGGGCTCAACTCGCTGGTGTCGATGCGGTGCGCGATGGCGCCGATCGGCGCGAGGATCTCCCGCTCGAGTTCGATGCACTCGGGCAACGAACGGCTGCCGGTGCTCAAGGGATGGCGTCGCCGGGTTTCGCTGAAGCGCTTGACGAGGGTTTCCGTCTTCGCTTCGAGAAACAGGGTGCGCAGGTCGACCCCTTGCGCCTTGAGTCCCATGATGTGGTCGGGCAGTTCGCGCAGCGTCTGGCCGCTGCGCACGTCGATGCTCACAGCCGCCGCATCGTAGCCGTTGGTTTGCAGGAAGTGGAGCGTCTCGGGCAGCAGCTTTTCCGGGAGATTGTCCACGCAATAGAAGCCCCGATCCTCCAGCGCGTTGAGCGCGATGCTCTTGCCGGATCCGGAGAGGCCGCTGATCAGGATGAGTTGCATAGGACGATGAGAAGGGCGCGTGGATGGATGGAAGCCGCGGTTCCCGCAACGACATCCGGCCGACCGCGCGGTGCCGAAGGGAGTTCATAGGATACCCGAGGCCCATCCTCAAGAAAAGTCCCGGAAGGGGACGGGCTGCGGCTCCTCGAGGGAGCCCTCCGGACTCAGTCGGTCGCGTGAGTGTTGGCCGCGATGTGTTCGCCTTGCCGTTCGATGAATTGCTCGCTGGCGTCCAGCCCGCGCAAATGCATGATGTGATTGCGCACGGCCACTTCCACCAGGACGGCGAGGTTGCGCCCCGCCGCCACGGGAATGCGGACCTTCGGAATGGCAATATCGAGAATGTCTTCGGTCGAGGCGTGCATGTGCAGCCGGTTTTCTTCCCCGAGGGCCGACTGGGCCGCCTCGAATTTGGCCAAGTGCACGATGAGCTTGAGATTCTTCTTGACCTTGACGGCAATGTCGCCGAACAGGGCGCGGATATTCAGGATCCCGAGCCCCCGTACCTCCAGGAAATCCTGCAGCACGGTGGGGCAGCGTCCCTCCAGGGTGTCCGGGGACACCCGGTAGAGATCGACCATGTCATCGGCGATCAGGCGGTGGCCCCTTGTGATGAGCTCGAGCGCCAGTTCGCTCTTCCCGATGGCGCTGTCCCCGGTGATGAGTACGCCCATGCCCATCACCTCGAGGAACACGCCGTGGCGCGAGATCCGCTCGGCGAGGGCCTGCGCAAGATAGTGGCGGAGGAAGTTCATGAGTTCGGGACTGGGGCGCGGGGAGGTCAGGAGCGGCGTCTGGGTCCGCTGCGCCGCCTCGTACAGCGGCGCAGGCACGGGCTCGGCGTTGGCGACGATGACCGCGGCGAGCTCCGTCGAATAGAGGTGCGTGATGGCCTGGGCGAGTGCGTCCCCATCGAGGCTGCGCAGATAGTCCATCTCCGCGCAGCCCAGGACCTGAACGCGATTCGGGTGGACGAAATTCAGATGCCCGATGAGGGCGAGCGTCGGCTTCTGCACGGTGTCGCTGGTGAGCATCTTCTGGGCGCCGGTGCGGCCGGCGGGCCACTCGAGATCGAGCTTCGCCCGGGTGTCGTCAAACAGCTGCTGGACGGTGAGTTGCGTCATGGGAAGCAAATGCCGTAATCAAATGATGAACTTCCAAAGGATCCAGCGCGGTCAGCAGCCGCGTGCGGAAGGCCGAACTGGAGAACATCTCGGCCACCTCCCCGAGAATCTGCAGATGCAGTTCCGTGGCCTGTTCCGGCACCAGAAGGGCGAACACGAGCCGCACCGGTTGGCCGTCCGGGGCATCGAAGGGGATGGGCGCCGAGAGGCGGGCAAAAGCCGCCATGGCATGCGGCAGGCCCTTGACGCGCCCGTGCGGCACCGCGACGCCATGGCCCAGGGCGGTCGACCCCAGCGCCTCTCGGGCGGTCAGGCTGCGGGAAATCAGATCCGGCCTGAGGCCGCTGTCCGACGCGAACAGGCGCGCGAGCTCCTCGAACAGAAGGGTCCGGCTCGGCGCCTGGACGTCTAGGCGAATGGCAGTCGGGCGCAGCAGTGTGGCGATCAGACTCACTCGACCGTGGCCCGATGCTTGATCCCCCCTTCTCCCTGATGAACGTCCGTCGTCTTCTCCTTGTGCTTGAGCACTTGCCGATCGAGCTTATCGGCCAAGCTGTCGATGGCCGCGTACATGTCGACATCTTCCGCCTGCACGAAGACGGTCTTGCCGCTCATATGCACGTTCGCCTCGATGCGCTGCACCAGTTTCTCGACCGAGAGCGTGACGCTCACGTCGATCACCTCGTCGAAGTGGCGCAGGGCCCGCCCAAGCTTGGTCGTGACGTAATCGCGGATCGCCGGCGTGACGTCGAGGTGATGACCGGTGATGTTGAAGTTCATGGCTCTCTCCTTTTTTGCTTAGATCGACTTTCGTAGGCTGACTGGCGGTATTTGCAGCGATTCGCGGTACTTGGCGATCGTGCGTCGGGCAACGACGATGCCCTGATTCGACAGGATATCCGAAATTTGGCTGTCGGACAGGGGTTTCTTGGGGTCTTCGGCGCTGACCAGCTGTTTGATGAGGGCCCGGATGGCGGTCGCGGAACAGGTCCCCCCGGCTTCCGTCGTGACGTGGCTGCCGAAGAAGTATTTCAGCTCATAGATCCCCCGGGGCGTGCGCATGAATTTCTGGGTGGTTACTCGTGACACGGTGGATTCATGCAGATCCATGGCCTCGGCGATCTCGCGCAGCACCAGGGGGCGCATGGCCACCTCGCCGTGTTCGAGGAAATGGCGCTGCCGGTCGACGATGGCTTGCGAGACGCGCAAGATGGTGTCAAAGCGCTGCTGGACGTTCTTGATCAGCCACTTGGCTTCCTGCAGCTGTCCGGCGAGCGGGCCGCTCATGCTGCCGCGGCCGCGGGCCAAGATGTCCGCGTAGACCTGATTGACGCGCAGCTTCGGCATGGCCTCGGCATTTAGGCTCGCCACCCAGGTTCCCTTGACCTTCCGGACGATCACGTCAGGCACGATGTAGCGCGTCTCGAAGGGCGCGAAATCCGCGCCCGGGCGGGGGTTGAGCTTCTGAATCAGCGCCTGCGCCCGGCGCAGGGTCTCGTCGTCGCAACTCAAAGCCTTCTTGAGCTTGCCATAATCGCGGGCCGCGAGCCGGTCGAGGTGATGGCGCACGATGGCGGCCGCCTGGGCG
>JAKAFK010000152.1 GCA_021817985.1 Pseudomonadota bacterium
AGCAGCCCTACGGGCTGCGCGCCTTTCACCACCCGCCAAACGCAAAGCTAATGGCTTTGTGATCGTTATGGCGGGAGCACTGGGCGCGATTTCCGGTAGCGATCCATTCACGGTCATCGTCGTCAAGGTGGAAATAGCGTGCCAACTCGTCGGCGGACAGCGAATCTGGATAGCGGTCGTAACGTTCTCGTTGCGTCGCGGACAGGAAGCTGACCGGCATTACTTACAGGACTTCGGCGCAGAAGATGGCTGGCGTGACGATGCGAGCGCGCCCGATGCGAGCGCGTTGCAGCAGCCCGGCGCGCCGGTCGCCCGTCACCAGGTACTCGGCCTCGCTGGCCAGGCCCATCGCTAACAAAAAAGCGTCGTTCGGATCATTCGCTTCAATGCCGTCCGGTAGCGGCGGCAGTTGTGCCAGCACGATGGCGCGCTGCATGTTGTTGACCATCGTTCCGATGCGGTGCGCGGGCAGGATGATCTTGAGCTTCGGATAGCGGCTTACGCGCCGCAGTTCGTCGAGCTGGACCGTCGAAGTCACCAACTCGAAGCGTGCCGCGCGCCAGGCACGATAGATCAGATTTGGCGGGCTATGCGGCGAGATCAGCGCGCCCAGTAGCACATTGGTGTCAAGAATGACGCGCATCGGTCTCACGCGCCCATTGCACCGCCTCATCGATAAGATCGGTCAGTTCCGTCTCGCTCATGTTGGCGGCAGCAGCCTTGGCCTGATCGACGGCGCGCTCTAACAAGTAGGCACGCACCGCTTCCTCAATGAAGCGCGAGAGGTCGCCCTTACGGCCGCCGCCCTGCGCGGCGATAAACATGCGCACAGACTGATCCATTTCCGGCGACACGGCGATGTTCCAGCGAACGTTACTCATGACACCCTCCAGTTCAGTGTATGCGTACATAGGTGTTTATACGCTTAATTGATGGTCCTGGCAATAGTTTGATAAAACCATCGTTTCTCTGTACTTCCACGATTCGACTGATGAATGCGCGACCAGAATCCGGCCTTGCAGGTGGATGCCCTGAAAGCGTCTGGCTGCGAGCGGATCTACCAGGACGTGGCGAGCGGGGCAAAGACCGCGCGTCCGGCGCTCGACGAGCTGCTGGGTCAGGTGCGCGCCGGTGACGTGCTGGTGATCTGGAAGCTCGACCGCATGGGGCGCTCGCTCAAGCACTTGGTCGAACTGGTCGGCAACCCATGCTTCCATCGCCATACCGTCGTGACAGAGACCTCCAGGTGAGCGGCGACGGTCGTGATGGTTAGGCCCCGGTCCCGCATGCGCAAAGCCAAGCGTCCGGCAAGTAACGTCTGCAGGTCTTCCATGTCGGTCCTCGTCGGCGCGATGCCAAAGGTCAGCGGGTGCTCATAGGTTGGTCAGAGTTCGGCCTTCTTTGATATAGCACGCGATCGAGACGCCGCGCGGCTACCTGCAGTCGCGACAGACATCATTTTTTCACAATGTTGGCACGATATTGCAGCCGAAGCTGCAGCATGTCCTTAACCGCACTTGGCGGTGCTCAATGGGGCCAGCGCACCGCGACGATTTGCTTTAATGTCGCTGGAAATGGCGTTATAGGCTGCCAGAGAGTTGGCATTATTGGTACCAGGACTAAGTGCGACATCGACGAATACACCGTTGTGATCGCTCATTTTGCAGCCATCGTCAGCTCCGCCCTCCAAGCGCCTGTGACGCGAACACCCTTGGCGATTTGCCAGTGGCCGATCCCCTGGACGACGCTTTCGGCCGCCTCGATCCTGCCGCCGGTGGGGGAGCCTGCTCGATTCCGGCTTGATGCCCGAAGCCGTTTCCACCGGCAGGCCCGTGTTCGGCTGCCTGACCGGAGCGAGGTGCGTGCTGTTCACCGCCGCAGCACCCCGACGGGAAATTGCGCGTGGGTTTGCATCCGTGACGGGCGTGTACCGTCGGACCCTGGCTTATGCGTCCGGGGCAATCGGAGGTTGTGGGGCAATGACCGCCTCGGGCGGGAGCGGCGGCTCCTTCGGCATGCTGCTGGTCGGCTCGGGAGGGACGGGCGGCTCTGGCGGAAGGGGTTCGGGGGACGGGGGGACGGGCGACGGAGTCCCCGGCGGTACCGTGTTGGGGAGCGGGCAGTAGCATTGATTGGCTTCCATGGTCTTCTGTCTGAGCCGATCCTGATGCTCGCGGGTCGTTGTTTCCCTGTCCCTGTCCCGCTCTTCTTTTTGGAGCAGGGCCAAGGAATACTCGTGCATGTTATCGAGCATGTGGTCCATATTCTTATAGATGAGCTCATACACGTCCGGCTTTTGAAGCTCGGTTTTCTTGAACTCCCAAAAAGCGGTATTCCCCGAGATGATAGCCGCGAACGCGAGGATCCAGTCCGAGAGCATTTGGATCGTATTTTCGATTAGGACGCTTTCGTTCAGGATCAATTGCTCTGTGTAGACGATAAGCTGGGATTCGTACAAAATCTTGTCGCCGAACTCCCCAATCTTGTTGGCCATGAACAAGATACGGTCGGCCATCTCGCCGATACGGTCGGCCATTACACCAATCTGCACCGCCATCCACAGCACCCGGTTCGCCATGGGGCCGACCGCTTCTCCTTTGGAGGCAAAATCGTACCCGAGGTCCAGGCCATGAGAGCTGAATTGGAAGCCGAGATCCATGCCGTGCGTTGCAAATTGGTCGCCCAGGTCCAGGCCATGATTGGCGAACTGAGCGGCAAGATCCAGGCCACGGTTCGCAAATTGAGCGGCCGTATCCACGCCATGGCTTGCGAACAGGTTCGCGAGATCGATTCCATGCGCGGCGAACATGGTGGCGAGGTCCATGCCATGAGTGGCAAATTTGTCGCTCGCGTCCAGTCCATGGGTTGCGAACTGATCCCCCCGCTGCAAGCCATGTCTCGCGAATTCGGCAGCGATCTCGATGCCCTTCTTGGCGAAATCAGACCATTCATGCGCGGCTTCCAGCCCCGCCTTGATCACTTCGCCCGGCACCGCCCCGTCGCGGCGTTTCTCCAGCATGCTTTTGTGCGTCTCATGGGCATGCTGATGCAGTTCGCCCGCAAAGGCCGTCAGCCTATCCATGATGCCTTTCTGAAGATCGGGTTTGTCAAACATTGTGCCGTTGTCCTACGACCGAAAGGGTTGCGGGCGAGCTACGGGACCAGACTGTGCAGAGACTCATTGTTTGTGCGAACGGGTGTGCGTCAAATGCTTCGTGCATGTAAATTCATTATACCGTTACATTTAACGGCATCTACGGGGGTTCGGCAGATATTCGGTGTGGCCACATCTTCCGAAATTTACTTTCCGGCAAGCGCCAACAACTGGTGCTTGGCAATACCCACTCCCCCATTCGTGCAGCACGCGCGCGACCTCTGGAGGCTTCGCGGTGTTGACTGAATTTTCGTCGCTATAGTGTGCAGCCTTGAGACGTTCAGTTTCGGGATTTCCCCCTCCGGTTCGACGGCGCTAAACTATCGATGAGCACCGACCGTAGCGATTCCCCATAGCCGTACGGCATGATGCGCGCTATCCGGGCTTTGGATGGAAGCCGATGACGACCGACCTGCGAGAATCCCTGATCCAGCATGCCCTTCGCGACAAGGCCAAGCTGTTCGGCTGGGCGCGCTGCTTGAAACGATTGGGCATGGTGCTCGCACCCGCCGGCTATGCGGTCTTTCAGTTCGATTCCGAATTGTCGGCTAGGCTCGACGGAACGTGGCTCCAAGCCGCGATGCACTATCTCCCGCTGAGCATGGTAAAGGAAATC
>JAKAFK010000153.1 GCA_021817985.1 Pseudomonadota bacterium
AGCGCGTAGACGATATCCTTCGAGGTGGCGACGATGACGCGGCCGGGAGCGCTCGGCTTCGGTCGCCAGAACAGCGGCTGGGCGTAGACATGACCCTCGACATGGCCGTCGAAGCCAGGGTCGCGGTGGAGAGTGCGTGCGGCGTCGGGCGTGAGGCCGGGGGCGATGTAGGCGCCGAGGCGGGCGGGATCGCCATGATAGACGGTGACGGCGCCATCGGGCAGCGGCGGGGCGGCGGCGGCGGAGCCGGCAAGGAACAGGGCAGCCGAAAGGATCGGGAGCAGCCGGACGAGTGCGCGCATTTTTCTCTCCGCAGACGACGGCGAGAGAGTGGCCTCGCGCATGCGCGCGGGCAAGAGATCTGTTTGGAACGGGTGGCCGTAATTCATGTCACGATATGTAACTGGCAGTCAGCTTTGTCTCTTGGGGCGGGGCGGGTAAAGCGGGCGGTGCCGGGTAAGCGTGGCCAGACCGGGTGGTCATACCTCACTGATTCCCGGGTTGCGCCACATACAGCCAGTCGAAACACCAAATCTGTTGTTACGTTCCGATGAAACCCAGCAAATACGGCTTGCGCAGAAACCTCCGATCGGGAACTGCCACAACTCCATCAACCTGAAACGGATCCTTCATGATCAAGTTGAGCTTTCTCGCTGCCGCCCTCATTTCCGCCCTTTGTTCAGCGTCACAGGCGCGCGCCGCAACCCCCGTGTTCAAGGTCGTTGACCAGATCGCGGTGCCTGGTCCCGTCAAATGGGATTACCTCGCAAGCGAGCCGTCGGCGCATCGGATCTTTGCCGCACAGGGCGACCGGGTCGACGTGATCGACACCCGCACCGATCGCCTGGTTGGCACGATCAGCAATGTGCGGGGCGCGCATGGCATCGCCCTTGCTCCGCTATTCGGCCATGGATTCGCGACGGCGGGTGTTGCCGGCACCGTGACCATGTTCGACCTGAAGACGTTGCGTACGGTCCGGACCATCGACGTTGGCAAGGGGCCGGATGCCATCGCTTATGATCCAGCTTCGCGGCGCGTTCTTGTGCCGAATGAGGTCAGCCAGAAGCTAATCGCGATCAATCCCGCAAGCGGAGCGGTGGCGGGATCGCTGCCATTTCATGCCGATCCGGAATTCCTTGTCGCCGACGGGCGCGGCAGCGTGTACCTCAACCTGAATTCCGCGAACCGGATTGCGGTGATCGATCCTCGCGCCATGCGCATAAGGCGAGAGATCAATGTCGCGCCGGCGTGCAAGGGACCGACGGGCCTCGCGATCGACCGGGCAGAGATGCGCCTATTCGTGTCCTGCCGGAATGATGTTCTTGCAGTGGTCGACGTGCGCCGCGGCAAGGTAGTCGCCTCATTGCCGTTGCCTGCTTTCACGGATGCTGTGCGCTACGATGCGCGGGATGCGCTGGTCCTCGCGCCGAGCATCGATGGCACGCTGAGCGTCGTCAGCGCTTCAAGCAAGGATGGATACCGCGTCATCCAGCGGCTCAGAACCGAGCCGGGCGCAAGGACACTGACCTTTGATGCTGCGACAAGGACGGCATACCTGTCGACGGCCCAACAAGAGCGCGTATTGCCACCGGCACCAGGGAAGACCTACCCGAGGCGGGAATTCAGGCCGGGCAGTTTCCGGGTGTTGGTGATCCGCGCCAACGCGTCCTGAGTTGACACCGCGCCGCGCCGATCGTGCTAAGCGATCGGCGTTAAGCCTTCACTGCGACGCCTCCAGCAGCTCCGGCCCGTTGTTCGCAGGCCGATTCACCCGCACACTCACCGGCCAGATGCGGAGCAGTCCGGCCGCGCCGGGGTAGAGCATCGCGCCGAGGTCGCCATCCTCCTCGCCCAGCCATGCCGGCCAGTTCCGCTCCTCGAGGATCACAGGCATCCGGTCATGGATCGGCGCCATGTCCTCATTCGCCGCGGTGACGATGATCGCGAAGGTTCGGAGGATCTCGCCGGCTGGGCCGCGCCAGCCCTCCCAGAGGCCGGCGAAGGCCAGCATCTCGCCGTCGCGCCTGGCGATCGCATAGGGTTGTTTCGGGCCACTCTCCTGCGCCTGCCACTCGTAGAACGCATCCGCCGGCACCATGCACCTCCGTCGTTGGAAGGCTTCGCGGAACATGGGCGACGTTGCGACGGTCTCAGCCCTTGCGTTGATCGGTTTGCGGGCCTTGGCGAGGTCGTTCGTCCAGTGCGGCACAAGCCCCCAGGTCAGGAGGTCGAGGCGCCGTTCGCCGGTCTCCGGATGCCGTCGCACCACCATGGCCGGCTGGCTGGGCGCGACGTTCCATGACGGCGCCACGTTCGGCACTTGGCCGGTGGTCTTGAACCTCCGGGCAACGGCCTCCGGCGGGGTTGTGGATGCGAAGCGGCCGCACATGGGGCACAGGATAGGCGCGGGTGACGCCCGGCGCCATTGTCCGCTAGTCCAGCCAGCGCAGCGTGATGAATGCCTCGCCCCGGATGCCGCAGCCCTTGCAGGTCAGGCGCTCGGCGACGTGACGGAGCTGCTCGCTCGCCTTGCTCGACGCGAGCAGGTCGCACGGATCAAGCTCGCCGCGCTGCCGGCATATCTTGCATTGCGCCTCGATCACCGCACGCGGCGCGATTAGGTCGGGGATGCGCACCGCGTGGAAGGGTAGGATCGCGCTCCCTTTTTGTTCCACTAAGGATTGATGATTCCAGAGCGGGCGAGAGGCAACCGGGCGGCGGTGTCGGCGGTGAACCGACTTTCGGATGATCGCTCATGTGCGTCGCCAACTAGGCGACACACGCCCGGTGTTGCGCGCTTCGTCTCAGGATAAAGAGACTCGTATGCCTTCTTGCGGCGCTGCGTGAACACTCGTGTTCAACGTTTCCAATCATACATTAATTTACAATTAAAATATATACAAAATAAAAATTATCTGCGAGCTTTTTGAGTGTTCTGAGTGAGTTGCATCAATGACGGGTTTTCTTTCAGAATATTATCAAGTCATAACCCATCCTCTTGTTTTGGCATTGTCTGCCATTTTTTTTGGGTTTGCCTTAGTTTTATTTCTAGAATGTCTCTTATATATAAATACTGCATCGTATATTCGTGCAAGCCGCGAAACAAAAGGCGTAGATCGACTACGGGGTTCCAATCGTGGTAATTCGCTTCACTGACGATTGCGATCCCAGCACGTCAACAGTGTCCCGTGCAAATCTCGCTGTGAATCGCACCAATTCAGCACGCGAGACGATCTGGACCGACGCGAGTCTATCCCTATATCCAGACGTTGGGAGAGCGCCTGGACAGGAGACATTCGATGCCTCAAGCCCATCCGCAAAAGTCAAACCCGACTTGAACAGCGACCTGAAAATAGTCCAATGAAAACAGCTGGATATTGGGGGCGCGTGGTTTCTTAGCACCACGCCCGGCGGCTTTCGGGAGGCTTCGGATCAGGAAGCGGATGCGTCTCGCACGTTGGCTGGCAGTGCGACGCCGGCGGCCTTGAAGATCGGCCCGATCGAGTTGGTTGCTGGGGTGCGCAGGACGATCTGCTGCCCGCGCTTGCTGATGGTGACCTCCTGGAGGCGGTCGAGATCACGCAGGAGATCGGCCCATTCGACGCGCTTGCCGGCCCGGCGGAGTTTTTCGTCGAGCGCCTGGTGCAGGATCAGCGCGAGGAACGAGCAGAAGACGTGGCCGCGGATGGCGGCGTCGGAGGAATGGTAGATTGGCCGGGTGCGCATTGTCGCCTTCGCGACACGGAACAGCCGTTCGACATTCT
>JAKAFK010000154.1 GCA_021817985.1 Pseudomonadota bacterium
GGGCACCGCTTCCGATCCGCAACGCGTCGTCCTTCAAGACATCGTCTCCGCCGGCAGCGAATATCAAGTAATGGAAATGGGAGTTTCCCGTCGTTGAAGCGCGTCGGCGCGGCGGATGTCAGTCCGCCTGCGCCGTTCGAGCGGCATCGAGGCGGGGGTAGTCGGTGTAACCGGCCGCGCCGCCGCCGAAGAAGGTGGCCCGATCCGGTAGGTTCAGCGCTGCGTCACTACGGATGCGTTCGATGAAGTCGGGATTCGCGAGGACCATTGCGCCGAACGCTTCGATGTCCGCCAGACCCGCCGCGACATCCTGCCCGATCCGCTCGCGCGGACCGCCGGCCCGATTGACAATCAGGGCGGAGGACCAAATCTGCCGGATGTCGCGCAGCAGCGCTTCGTCGTCGCGCTGCACGAGATGCAGGTAGGCCAGCCCCAGCCTGTCCAATTCGCCGACGAGGTGGCGGTAGAGCTCGCCCGCGTCCGCTCCCTCGTCAATCCCGCCCTGGGGCGCGCCGGGGGAAAGGCGGATGCCGGTGCGTTCAGGTCCGATGGCCTGCGCGACAGCTTGGGCCACCGCGACGGTAAAGCGGGCGCGGTTCTCGATCGACCCGCCCCAGACATCGGTCCGCCGGTTCGCGCTCGGTGCGAGGAACTGGTGGAGCAGATAGCCGTTCGCGCCGTGGATCTCGACACCATCGGCACCGGCCTCCACCGCCCGCCTTGCGGCGAAGGCGAAGTCGGCGATGGTGTCGTCTATGTCCGCCTGGGTCATCTCGCGGGGCTCGGGCATTGGCTTCATGCCCCCCATCGTGAACATGGCCTGACCCGCGGCGATGGCCGACGGAGCGAGTGCCTGGCGGTGATGCGGCGTGTTCTCGGGATGAGAAATGCGCCCTACATGCATCAGCTGGATGAACAGATGCGCGCCCTTGGCGTGGACCGCGTCGGCGACCCGCCGCCAGCCGATGACGTGGGCATCGGTGTAGATGCCGGGCGTCAGGGTGTAGCCCTGTCCGTCGTCGGAGGGCTGCGTCCCTTCGGTGATCAGGAGGCCCAGACCCGCGCGCTGCGCATAATATTCCGCGGCAAGATCGCCCGGTGTCCCGTCGGCCATTGCCCGACTACGGGTCATCGGAGCCATGGCGAAGCGATGCGGCAAGTGCATCGTGCCGAGGGTGAGCGGGCTCCAGATATCGGTCATCGGATGTCTCCTATGATTGTCGCGCTCTTGGCACGGTGGGATCATCTTCGATCCAGTGTTCATGCCTTGTTAATCGCAAGGATAGGCGAGAATTAGGCTGTGCAGCAGGAGTAGGATCCGATCATCTCTGTTCAAGATATGGAACAATCTTGATGATCGACATGAACCATCTGCGCATCTTCGAGCGCGTCGCGACCCGGGGGAGCTTTTCCAAGGCCGCGCGCGACCTGGGTCTGCCGCGCTCGAACGTCAGCCGGGCAATCCTGAAGCTGGAGGAGTCACTGGGCGTGCGCCTGATCGAGCGCACCACGCGGCAGATGCGCCTGACCTCCGCCGGGCAGGTGCTCCAGCTGCGCGTGGCGCCGGCCATGTCGGGCGCGGCGGACGCCGTGAAATATGTGCAGGAGATGGCCGCGGCGCCGGCCGGCCCGTTGCGTATCAGCGCGGGGATCGGCCTGGGGATCAACGTCCTCGGGGATGCGCTGCCCCGCTTCCTCGATCGCTACCCGGACATCCGGCTTGATCTGCATCTGGAAAGCAAACTCGTCGACCTGCTGGCCGAGGACATCGACGTGGCGCTGCGCTTCGGCGCGCTGCAGGATTCGTCCCTGATATCGCGCCGACTAGGCGTGCTGCCGCGGATGCTGTGCGCGGCGCCCTCCTATCTCGCGGCACGCGGCTCTCCGACCCGCCCGGAAGATCTCGCACGGCACCGCATCGTCGATATGCCCACCCCCGATGGCCGTCCCCGGTCATTGCGGCTGTCCGGTGCAGACGAGTTGGTTTCGGTGAATCTGACGCCGACAGTCACCGTCGACGAGGTGCTGACATTGCACCGGCTCGTCCGCGGCGGGGCGGGCATCGGAGTGATCTCGTGTTACCTGTGTGAGCCGGAGATCGAGTCCGGGCAGCTCGTGCATGTCCTGCCTGAGTGGAGCGTGTCTGCAGTGCCGCTTCTGCTGGTCTTTCCAAGCCGGCGTGACCTTGCCCCCGCCGTCCGGGCGTTTGCCGACTTCATGGTGGAGATCGAGGCAGAGGCACCTTGGCGCCGAGAGGGCTGACGAGAGTCATCTTCGGCCGCTTCCAGGGGCGGTTTAAGTTGCGTTCTGCCCCTGCTGTTCGGCATCGCTCTGGCTGAATTCGACCGCGGCGGACGGCTGTCCCCCTATGCGGCATGAGGCCGCTGGCGCTAGTACAACTCGATGACAACACCCCCACGGGATGGAGGGGTGTAAGCCGCTCCACCCCTCGAACATCCTTGGGCTGACGGCCGGGTCCCCATTCATGACGTCGTCGAGACGGCTGGTTGGGCCACGCATCGCGGTGACTCGACCGGCTTTGCACCACATGCTCCGCGGAAGGTCGGGCCCGCTGTATGTCCGGGCCTCTGGCGCTCTGACGGCGGATCACGAATTAATCTCAGAAAGACTTGCCAGTTTTGCTGTTATGCGTCACAGTACCGTCATGCCTGTTCATGATGAGGCCCGTGCAGACGTGATCGCCAAGGATCTTGCGGCGGCCATCGGCCGCCTGCTGCGACGCCTGCGCGCTGAAGCCAATCCGACCGAGCTGGCGCTTTCGCAGATGGGTGCCTTGGCCCGTCTCGAACAGGGGGGCCCGATGACCACAGCCGACCTGGCGCGCGCGGAGCTGATGAAGCCGCAATCGATGGGCGTCATTCTGGGAACACTGGAACACGAAGGTCTGGTCGAACGTCAGCCCCACCCGACCGATCGCCGGCAAGTCCTCTTCGTGCTGACCGAAGCCGGTGCCGCGGCGAGAACGCGCCATCGCGCGATGAAGCGCGATTGGCTTGTCAGGGCGCTTGGCCAACTTGATGCCGCTCAGCTGGAAGTGCTCGTCGCAGCGATCCCGATCCTCCAGAAGGTCGGCGATTCCTGACCCAAAGTATTCGACGCCGCGTGGCGGCGGCGTAGTGACCGGTTTTCTGCGCACCCATCGGAGGCCACAATGGCTGCAACTCATCTCGAGACCAGAGCAGCGCTGATCGTCGTCGACCTGCAGAAAATTTCCGCATCTTTTCCCACCGCCCACCCCTGTGCCGAGGTGGTGGTAAATCCCGCTCGCCTGGCGAATGCCTTCCGCGCAAAAGACCCGCCCGCCATCCCCGTCAATGTCTTCGGGGCGGCGCCGGGTCGGACAGAGCAAAGCCGCTCGGCCGCATCACTTCCCCCGGACTGCTCGGACCTGCTTGCGACACTCAATCAGCGCTCGCAGGACCGCCTCGTATCCAAGAGGACGTCGAGCGCCTTCACCCGCACGGAGCTTGCCGATGATCTCAACTCCGCTGGCGTCACTCAGGTCGTGGCCTGCGGCGTCACAACCAACATTGGCGACGAGTCAACCTGAAGTGGTCCCCCGTTGACGGACCTCCAATGGATGGATTAAACCAACCACTTGGAGGTCATTATGGAACGTCAGGTTCGTGGTCAATATACCGCCGATTACAAGGCGCAGGCAGTGTCATTGGC
>JAKAFK010000069.1 GCA_021817985.1 Pseudomonadota bacterium
GCCAGTTCCTGCAGCTCATGGAAAAGCCGGATGTCGACCTGATCGAGGGGCTCTCGCCCGCCATCTCCATCGAGCAGAAGGCCACCTCCCACAATCCCCGCTCGACCGTGGGGACGGTCACGGAGATCCACGACTACCTGCGCCTGCTCTATGCCCGCGTCGGCGACCCCTACTGCCCCGAGCACCATGAGCGGCTCGCCGCCCAGACGGTCAGCCAGATGGTCGACCATGTCCTCGCGCTGGCACCGGACACGCGCTTCATGATCCTCTCGCCGCTCATCGCGGGACGCAAGGGCGAACAGCAGGAGCTTCTGGCCGAGCTTCGGGCGCAAGGTTTCGTGCGGCTGCGGATCGACGGGCAGGTGCACGACATCGACAACCTGCCGAAGCTCGACAGGAACAAGAAGCACACCATCGACGTCGTGGTGGATCGCCTCAAGATCCGGCCGGACGCCAAGCAGCGGCTCGCCGAATCCTTCGAGACCGCGCTGCGCCACTCGGACGGGAAGGCGATCGGCCTGGAAATGGATACCGGCCGGGAGCATCTGTTTTCATCGCGGTTCGCCTGTCCGGTCTGCGACTATTCATTGTCCGAGCTCGAGCCCCGGCTTTTTTCCTTCAACAATCCGGCGGGGGCCTGCCCGCGCTGCGACGGGCTGGGCCAGATCAGCTTTTTCGACCCGGCGCGCATCGTTTCGTTCCCGCACCTGAGTCTCGGGGCGGGGGCCATCCGAGGCTGGGACCGGCGCAACCACTTTTACTTCCAGATGCTCGAGGGCCTCGCGCGCCACTATGGATTCGATCTCGAACGGCCGTTTGAAGAACTGCCGGAGGCCATCCAGCACGTCCTCCTGTACGGCAGCGGGGCCGAGGCCATCCCCTTCCACTACCTGACTGACAGGGGCACCCGCGAACGGCGCCCCCATCCCTTCGAAGGCATCGTCGTCAATCTCGAACGTCGCTACCGGGAAACCGATTCGGTGGTCGTGCGCGAGGAGCTCGCCAAGTACCTCAACACGCGGCCCTGCCCGGACTGCCAGGGAACCCGGCTCAAGCGGGAAGCGCGCAGCGTGCGGGTGGGCGGAAAATCCTTGCATGAAATCAGCGCGCTCTCCCTCAAGGAGTCGTGGAGCTTCTTCCGCGACCAGGTATTCGAAGGACAAAAGCAGGCCATTGCCGAGAAAATCGTCAAGGAGATCAGCAACCGCCTGCAATTCCTCAACAACGTCGGCCTCGACTACCTGAGCCTGGACCGCTCCGCCGACACGCTCTCCGGCGGCGAAGCGCAGCGCATCCGGCTCGCTTCGCAGATCGGGTCCGGCCTGACCGGCGTCATGTACGTCCTCGACGAGCCGTCGATCGGCCTGCACCAGCGCGACAACGATCGACTTCTGCAGACCTTGAAGCGCCTGAGGGATCTCGGCAACTCGGTCGTGGTGGTCGAGCACGACGAGGATGCCATCCGCTCGGCCGACCATGTCGTGGACATGGGCCCGGGCGCGGGGGCGCACGGCGGGCGTGTGATTGCCGAGGGCACGCCTGCGGCGGTCGCGGCCAATCCGGCATCGATCACCGGGCTTTACCTGAGCGGCATGCGCTCGATCCCGGTGCCCAAGCAGCGCGCCGCCCCCGACCCCGAACGCGCACTGCGCATCACGGGCGCACGGGGCAACAATCTCAAGTCCGTGGACCTCGCCCTTCCCCTGGGACTGCTCGTGTGCATCACGGGCGTCTCGGGCTCCGGCAAATCCACGCTCATCAACGACACCTTGCATCATGCGGTGGCGCGCCACCTCTACGGCTCGAGCGCCGAACCGGCACCCTTCGATGCCCTTTCGGGGCTCGAATTCCTGGACAAAGTCATCAACGTCGACCAAAGCCCGATCGGGCGCACCCCGCGCTCGAACCCCGCCACCTATACGGGCGTCTTCACGCCGATCCGCGAGCTCTTCGCGGAGGCGCGCGAATCGCGCGAGCGCGGCTACGGCCCCGGCCGCTTCTCGTTCAACGTCAAGGGGGGGCGCTGCGAAGCCTGCCAGGGGGACGGCGTCGTGAAGGTCGAGATGCACTTCCTGCCGGACATCTATGTGCCCTGCGATGTGTGCAAGGGGAAGCGCTACAACCGCGAGACGCTGGAAATCCAGTACAAAGGCAAGAACATCCACGACGTGCTCAACATGAACGTCGAGCAGGCCTTTGAATTCTTCGCGCCAGTCCCGGTCGTGGCCCGCAAGCTGCAAACCCTGCTGGACGTCGGGTTAGGCTACGTCGCGCTGGGCCAGAGCGCGACCACGCTGTCCGGTGGCGAAGCCCAGCGGGTCAAGCTCTCCCTTGAACTGTCCAAGCGCGACACCGGCCGCACCCTGTACATCCTCGACGAGCCGACCACCGGCCTCCATTTCCATGACATCGATCTGCTCCTGCAGGTCCTTCATCGCCTGCGCTCCCAGGGAAACAGCGTGGTGGTCATCGAGCACAACCTGGACGTCATCAAGACGGCGGATTGGATCATCGATTTGGGGCCGGAAGGGGGCGACGGCGGGGGACGCATCATCGCCCAAGGCACGCCCGAGGAGATCTGCCGCCATCCGGCGAGTTTTACCGGGCAATACCTGCGCCCTGTGCTGGCGCCCGCCCGGCCGAGCGCCAAGCGCAAGGCCCGCTAGGGCCCGGCGCCCTCACCGGGCCGGACCATCCGAACGGGCATCCCCACGACCAAGCCGAGCGAGGCGCGGGCACTGCCCTCTCGGGCCGCCACCTCGACCAAGCCCAGGCTGTTCTCATACCAGAAGAGCGCGCCCGGCGGGACGTCCGCAAAGACGCGCGCGGGCATGAGGCGGCGCCCGGCCACCTCGAGCGCTGACCCCGCCTCGGCATCGATGGCGCCGGCGCGAAGCCCGGTCAGGGCATTGCCGTAATGGTCGATGTGAATGATCGTGGGCGAGTCGTCCGGGCCGAACTGAACGTCCAGACCGTCGGTCGGCACGAGCTTGTCCGCGGGGAAAGGGCCGGCCGCAATCCAGGCGCACATGGGCGCGAAGAGGTCGCGCCCATGAAAGGAGTTCGACAGGTGCGCAGGACGCCAGTCGATGCGAAAGGTGCGCCGCAGTGCCGAGCGCGCGCCCACGACCGACAGCAGCCCGTTGTCCGGCCCGACATACCAACGCCCATCCGCTTCCAGGACGGCCCCGCGCCTTGGGCCGCCCACGCCGGGATCGACGACGCAGCAGAACACCGCATCCGCCGGGAACCGCCTGGCGAGCGCGTCCAGCAGATGCGCCGCAGGCCGCACCCCGAAGGGAGGGAGGTCGTGCGCGAGGTCGACCACGGCAACGCCGGGCGCCCACTCGGCCAGCACGCCCTTCACCTGTCCGACATAGATGTCGGTCGAGCCGAAGTCGGTGTACAGGACGATCATGGCCAAGCTCCTGCGTGCCTCCAGACGCGAAAAAGCCCCTGGGGGCTCGCGCCGCCAGGGGCCGACTGGGCGTGTTCGGCCTACTCGGCGGCGACCGGCTCGGCCGCCCCTTCCGGACGGTCGAGGAGCTCCACCAGCGCCATCGGCGCATTGTCGCCGGAGCGGAATCCAAACTTCAGGATGCGCAGATAGCCGCCGTTACGGGTTTGGAAGCGGGGTCCCAGTTCGTCGAACAGCTTCACCACCATGTCCCGATCGCGCAGGCGGGAGAATGCCAGCCGGCGGTTCGCGAGCGACGGCTTCTTGCCCAGCGTGATGATGGGTTCGGCGACGCGGCGCAGTTCCTTCGCCTTCGGCAGCGTGGTCCTGATCGTCTCATGGCGCAGCAGCGCGTTGGTGAGATTGCGCAGCATGGCCGTCCGATGACTGGACGTGCGGTTCAGCTTACGATTGGCTAAACGATGACGCATGTGACTTTCCTTCCCTTAAGGCTTCTCGAGTCCCGCCGGCGGCCAGTTTTCCAGCTTCATGCCGAGCGTGAGCCCCTTCGCTGCGAGGACTTCCTTGATTTCGTTGAGCGACTTGCGGCCGAGATTGGGAGTCTTCAGCAACTCGTTCTCGCTCCGCTGAATCAGATCGCCGATGTAGTAAATATTTTCCGCTTTCAGGCAGTTGGCCGAGCGAACGGTCAGTTCGAGATCATCGACCGGCCGCAGCAGCGTCGGATCGACCTGCGGGGCGCGCGGCTGCTCCACCTCGGCGGGCGTACCCTTGAGGTCGGCGAACACGGAGAGCTGGTCCACGAGGATGCGTGCCGCATACCGCACGGCCTCTTCCGGTTCGATCACGCCGTTGGTCTCGATGTCCATGATCAGCTTGTCGAGGTCGGTCCGCTGCTCCACGCGCGCGCTTTCCACGGCGTAGGCCACGCGCCGCACGGGGCTGAACGAGGCGTCCAGCATGATCGAGCCGATCGTGCGCCGCTCCTCGGGGACCCGCCGCGCCGTCGCCGGCTCATAGCCGCGCCCGCGCTCGACCTTGATTTCCATCTCCAGCACGCCGCCTGCCGTCACATGCGCGATGACATGTTCGGGGTTGTAAATCTCGACATCGTGACCGATCGCAAAATCGCCCGCCGTCACGACACACTCGCCTTCCTTCCGGAGGGTCAGGATGGCTTCGTCCCGGTTGTGGAGCTTGAGCGCAATGCCCTTGAGGTTGAGCAGGATGTCCACCACATCCTCCTGCACCCCCTCGATCGCCGAGTATTCATGCAGCACGCCGTTGATGGTGACCTCGGTCGCCGCATAGCCAGGCATGGACGACAGCAGGATACGCCGCAGCGCATTGCCCAACGTGTGGCCGTACCCGCGTTCGAACGGCTCCATGGTCACCTTCGCGTGCATGGGCGAAAGCGTATCCACATCGATCACGCGCGGCTTGAGAAATTCTTCGGTAGCACTGGTTAGCATCAGGTCCAACCTCTTTTCACTCGGCTCGATTACTTCGAATACAATTCGACAATAAGGTGCTCGTTGATGTTCGAAGACAGCTCAGAGCGCGCCGGCCGCGCCTTGTAGACGCCCTTGAAGGCCTGCGTGTCCACCTCGATCCACTCCGGGTAGCCGCGCCCTTCGGCCGCTTCCACCGCAGCCTTGATGCGCAGTTGGGCCTTCGCGCGTTCGGCAAGCTCGATCACGTCGCCCGGGCGCACCTGATAGGACGGAATGTTCACGCGCCGTCCGTTGACCTTGACGCCATTATGGCGCACGATCTGGCGCGCTTCGGTCCGCGATGATCCAAAGCCCATCCGGTGAGCCACGGAGTCGAGCCGGCTTTCGAGAATCTGCAGCAAATTTTCCCCGGTCACGCCGCGCCGCCGATCCGCTTCCTGATAGTAACTGCGGAACTGGCCCTCCAGCACGCCGTAGATGCGGCGCACCTTCTGCTTGGCCCGCAGCTGCCCGCCGTAGTCCGACAGCCGCGACTGCTTCTGCCCGTGCTGGCCGGGCGCATAGCTCCTGCGCTCGATCCCGCACTTCTCGGTGAAGCACTTCTCGCCCTTGAGAAACAGCTTCTCGCCTTCGCGACGGCACTGCCGGCACTTTGGATCAAGATTTCTTGCCACCGTTCAACACTCCTGAATTAAATGCGCCGTTTCTTGGGCGGACGGCAACCGTTGTGCGGCACCGGGGTCACGTCGGAAATGCTGGTGATCTTGAAGCCGACGGCGTTGAGCGCACGCACCGCCGATTCCCGGCCGGGGCCCGGCCCCTTGATCCGCACTTCGAGATTCTTGACCCCATACTCCTGCGCCTGTTTGCCCGCATGTTCCGCGGCCACCTGAGCGGCAAACGGCGTGCTCTTGCGCGAGCCCTTGAAGCCGGCGCCCCCGGAGGTCGCCCACGACAGCGCGTTCCCCTGGCGATCGGTGATCGTTATGATGGTGTTGTTGAAGGAGGCATGGACATGCGCAATGCCTTCAGCGACGCTCTTCTTGACTTTCCTGCGCACCCGCGCGGTGGTTGCTTTCGCCATCGTCAGCGTTTCCTTTTATTTGGCGGCTCGGATGGCCTTGCGCGGCCCCTTGCGGGTGCGGGCGTTGGTCCGCGTGCGCTGGCCGCGCACCGGAAGTCCGCGCCGATGGCGCACCCCACGGTAGCACCCCAGATCCATCAGCCGCTTGATGTTCATGGACACCTCGCGGCGAAGGTCGCCCTCGACCGTGAACTGCGCCACTGCCTCGCGCAGCCGGTCGACCTGCGAATCGTCCAGGTCCTTGATTTTGGTCGAGACTTCGATCCCCGCCGCGGCGCAGATCTTGCGCGCACGCGCACGCCCGATGCCATAGATCGCGGTGAGCCCGATTTCGGCATGTTGATGCCTTGGTATGTTTACCCCAGCAATGCGGGCCATTCCAGTACCCCGGATAGTCAAAAATTCACAATAATAGCACTCTTGCGCCTAACGCGCAATCAGCCCTGGCGCTGCTTATGCCGCGGATCCTCGCAGATGATGCGCACGACGCCCTTGCGCTTGATCACCTTGCACTTGCGGCAGATCTTCTTGACCGACGCCTGCACTCTCATTGCCTTACTCCTTGTTTCTCGCTCGCGCCAGTCCGCTCGCGCGGCCCGACGACTCCCTTCAACCAATCAATCGAATCACTTCGCCCGAAAGATGATACGCGCACGCGACAAATCATAGGGCGTCAACTCGACCGTCACCTTGTCCCCCGGCAGGATCCGGATGTAATGCATCCGCATCTTTCCAGAAATATGGCCCAAGACCACGTGGCCGTTCTCCAGCTTGACCCGAAAAGTCGCATTGGGGAGGGTCTCCAGCACCTCGCCCTGCATCTGGATGGTATCTTCCTTAGCCATGCTTCCCCGTAACCGAAACTCGGATCCCCGCCCTTTTAGCGCGACGCCAACCCGCCGCCCTTGAAGCTTGCCTTTTTCAGCAGGCTTTCATACTGGTGGGACATGATGTACGCCTGCACCTGCGCCATGAAATCCATCGTCACCACCACGATGATCAGGAGCGAGGTGCCCCCGAAATAAAAGGGCACGTTGAGCTTGACGATCAAAAACTCGGGCAGCAGGCACACCAGCGTCACATAGATCGCCCCGAACAGGGTCAATCGGGTCATGATCCGGTCGATGTGCCGCGCCGTCTGCTCTCCGGGGCGGATCCCCGGAACGAACGCGCCGCTCTTCTTCAGGTTGTCGGCCGTCTCCTTCGGGTTGAAGACAAGCGCCGTGTAGAAGAAACAGAAGAACACCACCGCCACCGCATACAGCACGCCCCAGGTGATGCTTCCCGGGCTCAACGCATTGGCAATATCCTTCAGCCAATACAGATGGTTGTTCGATCCGAACCAACCGGCGATGGTCGCCGGGAACAAAATGATGCTCGACGCAAAAATCGGCGGAATCACACCCGACATGTTCAGCTTGAGGGGCAGATGCGAGCTCTGTCCCCCGAACACCTTGCGCCCGACCTGGCGTTTCGCGTAATTGACCAGAATCTTCCGCTGTCCCCGCTCCACATACACCACAAACGCGGTCACCCCGATCGCGCCGACGAACAGCGTCAGCACCAGCGGGATCGAGAAGGCCCCGGTCGTCGTGTACTCCAGCGTCCCGCCGACGGCATGCGGCAGCCCGGCGACGATCCCGGCGAAAATGATCATCGAGATCCCGTTGCCGATGCCCCGCTCGGTGATCTGCTCGCCGAGCCACATGAGAAACATGGTCCCGGTCACAAGCGTGATCACGGTGGTCAGCTCGAACATCGCTCCGGGGTGGATCACGAGGCCGGCTTGGGCCTGCAGGGCAATCGCGATGCCGAACGCCTGAAACAGCGCGAGCACGACAGTGCCGTAGCGGGTGTACTGCGTGATCTTGCGACGCCCGGCCTCCCCTTCCTTCTTGAGCGCCTCCAGCTCCGGCGAGACCACCGTCAGCAGCTGCAGAATGATGGACGCCGAGATGTACGGCATGATCCCCAGGGCAAAGACGGTAAAGCGCTGCAGCGCTCCCCCGGAGAACATGTTGAACATGCCCAGGATGCCGTTCTGCTGCGAGCGGAAGAGCGCCGCCAGATGCGCCGGATCGATGCCGGGCACGGGAATGTGCGCGCCGACCCGGTAGACCACCAGCGCGGATGCCAGGAACCACAGCCGCTTCTTGAGGTCGCCCAGCTTACCGCTTAAGCCCCACAGGGAATCTTGTGCCAAGGAGCCTGCTCCTATTCGCTTTCGATGCGCCCGCCCGCGGCCTCGATCGCCGCCTTGGCGCCAGTCGAGGCGGCAATGCCCCGCAACACCACGGCGCGCGAAATCTCTCCTGCCAGAAACACCTTCGCCTTGAGCACCTGAGCGCCCACCACGCCGGCGGCCTTCAGCGCAGCCAGATCGATGACCTCGCCCTCGACCCCGTTGAGCTCATGGAGCCGCACCTGGCCCGTGAGCCCGGCGCTGGTGGAGACGAAGCCGCGCTTCGGCAAGCGGCGCTGCAGCGGCATCTGTCCGCCTTCGAATCCGACCTTATGGAACCCGCCGGAACGCGACTTCTGGCCCTTGTGACCGCGCCCGGCGGTCTTGCCGAGTCCGCTGCCGATCCCGCGGCCGACGCGCCGCTTGCCGCGCTTCGCGCCAGCTTCCGGTTTGATCTCATTGAGTCGCATTTATTCCTCGCATTTCAACAGGTACGAGACCTTGCGGATCATCCCGCGCACGTCAGGCGTGTCGCGCACGATGACTTGGTGGTTCACGCGCCGCAACCCAAGGCCGCGCACGCACGCCCGATGGCTCACCTTGGTCCCGATCACACTCTTCACCAATGTGACTTTCAGCGTCTTGCCGTCTGCTCCGCCCATGTCTTTACCCCAAAATCTCTTCAACCGTCTTGCCGCGCTTGGCAGCGATCTCCGACGGCGTATTCATGCCGAGAAGGCCGTTGAGCGTCGCCCGCACGACATTGTAGGGATTCGTCGAGCCGATGCACTTGGCCAGCACATCGTGCACGCCCATCACCTCGAACACCGCGCGCATCGGGCCGCCGGCGATGATGCCGGTGCCTTCCGAGGCAGGCTGCATGTAGACGGTCGCCGCACCGTGCCGCCCGACGACGGCATGGTGAAGGGTGCCGTTCTTGAGGCTCACCTTGACCATCTTGCGGCGGGCCTCGTCCATCGCCTTCTGCACCGCAACCGGCACTTCGCGCGACTTGCCCTTGCCCATCCCCACGCTGCCGTCGCCGTCCCCGACCACCGTCAGCGCGGCAAACCCCAGAATCCGCCCGCCCTTAACCACCTTGGTCACGCGGTTGACCGAAACCATCTTCTCGCGCAAGCCTTCGCCGCGCTCGTCCTTCTCAACTTTTGCCATGGCTCATCCCTTCTAGAAAGCCAGTCCGCCTTCGCGGGCGGCATCGGCCAGCGCCTTGACGCGCCCGTGATACTTGAAGCCGGAGCGGTCGAACGCGACCCGTTCGATGCCCAATGTCTTCGCCCTCTCGGCGATCCGCCGGCCGACCACCGCCGCCGCCGCCACATTGCCGCCATTCGGCTGGCTCGCCCGCACCTCGGCTTCCGCCGTGGAGGCTGACGCCAGGACCCGAGCGCCGGTGCCGTCGATGATCTGGGCATAGATGTGCGCGTGCGAGCGGTGCACCGACAGCCGCACCATCCTGAGTTCCGTGAGCTTGGCGCGCGTCTTGCGCGCTCTGCGTTGCCGGGATTGCTTCTTATCCATGATTGCGCCCCATCACTTCTTCTTGGTTTCCTTCAAGGTCACCACTTCGTCCGCATAGCGGATTCCCTTGCCCTTGTACGGCTCCGGCCGGCGGTAAGCGCGAATCTCGGCGGCGACCTGGCCCACCTGCTGCTTATCCGCCCCCTTGATCAGGATTTCCGTCTGCTGGGGCGTCTCCACCTTGATGCCCGCGGGCATCTTGTGAGCGACCGGATGCGAGAATCCAAGGGTGAGATTCAGCGTATCCCCGGCCGCCTGTGCCCGATATCCGACGCCGACGAGCAAGAGCTTGCGCTCATACCCGCTCGAAACACCTTTCACCATGTTGGCGAGCAGCGCACGCATGGTGCCGTGCATTGCGCCCGCCCCTTCCGCCTCGCCGGTGGTGACCGTAACCTCGTCGCCCTCGCGAACGAGACCGACCTTGGGCAGCATCGCCTGCGTGAGCGTGCCCAACGGACCCTTGACGGTGACTTCCGCATCGGTCCAGCTGACCTCGACCTTCGCCGGCAACTTGACGGGGAGTTTCCCTACTCGCGACATGTTCTCAATCCCCCATCAGGCAACGATACACAGGACTTCGCCGCCGACACCGGCCGCGCGCGCCTTGCGATCCGTCATCAATCCGCGCGAGGTGGAGACGATCGCCACCCCCAACCCATTCATCACGCGCGGAATCTCCCGGCTGCCCTTATACACCCGAAGCCCGGGACGGCTCACCCGCTCCAGCTTCTCGATCACGGGGCGGCCCGCATAATACTTGAGCCCAATCTCCAGGACGGGCTTGTTCGCCTCCGGCTCGCGCACCGAGTAGCCATCGATGTAGCCCTCGTCCTTCAGCACCCCTGCAAGCGCCACCTTGAGCTTCGATGCCGGCATTGCGACGCTCGGTTTCTCCGCACGCTGCGCGTTGCGGATCCGGGTCAGCATATCGGCGATAGGATCACTCATGCTCATTCATTCTCTCCCGCTACCAGCTCGCCTTGACCACGCCGGGGATTTCCCCCCGCATCGCAAGCTCGCGCACCTTGTTGCGCCCCAATCCAAACTTGCGGTACACCCCCCGCGCGCGCCCCGTGAGCGCACAGCGGTTGCGCAGCCGCACCGGGCTCGCGTTGCGCGGCAGCTGCTGGAACTTGCGCCGAGCTTCCCAGCGCTCTTCCTCGCTCAGCTGCATGTTGTGAAGGGTTGCGATCAGCTCGGCGCGCCGCGCGGCGAACTTCTTCACCGCATCCCGGCGCTTTTCTTCGCGATTGATCAACGCTTTCTTGGCCATGTCGCCCTCAGTTCTTGAAAGGGAATTTGAATGCGGCGAGCAATGCGCGCCCTTCTTCGTCCGACTTCGCGCTCGTGGTGATGGTGATGTTCAATCCCCGCAGCGCATCGATCTTGTCGTACTCGATTTCCGGAAAGATGATCTGTTCGCGAACGCCCATATTATAGTTGCCCCGCCCATCGAACCCCTTCGCGGAGATCCCGCGGAAGTCGCGAACGCGCGGGATGGCGATGCTGATCAACCGATCAAGGAATTCGTACATGCGAGCACCGCGCAGCGTCACCATGCAGCCCACCGGATACCCCTCGCGGATCTTGAACGCGGCCACCGACTTGCGCGCCTTCGTGACAACGGGCTTTTGCCCGGCGATTTTTTCCAGATCGCCGACCGCATGCTCCATCACCTTCTTGTCACCCACCGCCTCGCCCACACCCATGTTGAGCGTGATCTTCTCGATGCGCGGCACTTCCATCGGCGACTTGTACCCAAACTGGGTCACCAGCCCCGGGACGACCTGGGATTTATAGAATTCCTGCAGACGAGCCATCATCTCTCCTATACATCCAGAACTTCGCCGTCGCTCTTGAAGCAGCGCACCCGCCGCCCATCCTCCAGCACCTTGATGCCCACCCGATCCGCCTTCTTGGCGTGCGGGTTGTAAAGGGCAATGTTGGACGGATGGATCGGCATTTCCTTCTCCTCGATGCCGCCGGCGGTCTGTTTCATGGGGTTGGGCTTCACATGCTTCTTGACCTTGTTGCAGCCCTCGACCACCACCTGCCCCGTGGTCAGCACGCGCAACACCGTCCCGCGCCTGCCCTTGTCCTTGCCTGTCGTGACGATCACGTCGTCACCTTTGCGAATTCTGCGCATGGTCAACTCCTAGAGCACTTCCGGCGCGAGCGAGACGATCTTCATGAACCGCTCGGTCCGCAGCTCGCGCGTGACCGGCCCGAAAATCCGCGTCCCGATCGGCTCGAGCTTATTGTTCAGCAACACCGCGGCATTGGTATCGAACTTGATGAGCGATCCGTCGGTGCGGCGCACCCCTTTCGCGGTGCGCACGACGACGGCGTTGTAGACCTCGCCCTTCTTGACGCGCCCGCGCGGGGCGGCATCCTTGACGGTAACCTTGATGATGTCGCCGATCGCGGCATAACGACGCTTGGAGCCGCCCAACACCTTGATGCACATGACCGAGCGCGCACCGGTGTTGTCAGCAACATCCAGCCTGGACTGCATCTGAATCATTTTGGTTCTCCAACTTGTTCCGCCCCGGGCGCGCCGGGCGCGCCGCCTGTGTTCGCGGCCAGTTTTGGATGCCCTGCGCCAAGGAGGCGCAGGCAAAGACGGCTATTCTAGCGCGGTTATCGTCGCCGCACAAGCCCTTAAACCGTGCGCGCCTTCTCGACGAGCTGCGCGACGCGCCAGGACTTGGTCCTGGACAGGGGGCGGCATTCCTCGATGAGGACCAGATCCCCTTCGTGGCAGGCATTCTCCTCGTCGTGCGCATGGTATTTCTTCGAGCGGCGGATCACCTTGCCGAGCAGGGGATGCTTGACTTTGCGTTCGACCAACACGGTGACCGTCTTGTTCATCTTGTCGCTGACCACGCGCCCGGTCAGGGTGCGTTTCACCTTAGGCGTATCGTTCATTGGCTACCCACCTTTTCCGTCAATAGCGTGCGCACCCGCGCGATGTCCTTCTTAACCGAGCGCAGGCTCGCCGTGTTGGTCAGCTGCTGCGTGGCGAACTGCATGCGCAGGCTGAAGTGGGCCTTGAGGAGCTCCGCGAGCTCCTGGTTCAACTCGTCGACCGTCTTGGTCCGAAGTTCGGCTGCCTTCATCATTTAGCTCCCCACCTGGCGGATCACAAAGCTCGTGGCAATCGGCAGCTTCGCGCTGGCCAGGCGGAACGCCTCGCGCGCCGCCACTTCGGCCACGCCGTCCATTTCATAGAGCATCTTGCCGGGCTGGATTTCGGCGACATAGTATTCCGGCGCGCCCTTGCCATTCCCCATGCGAACCTCCGCCGGCTTCTTGCTGATCGGCTTGTCGGGAAAGATCCGGATCCAGATGCGTCCGCCGCGCTTGATGTAGCGGGTCATCGCGCGGCGCGCCGCCTCGATCTGGCGCGCCGTCAGGCGCCCACGCGCGGTGGCCTGCAAGCCGAATTCCCCGAAGCTCACCTTGTTGCCGCGGGTGGCGAGGCCGGTGTTGCGGCCCTTTTGCTCTTTTCGATACTTCCTTCTAGCTGGCTGCAGCATGTTTGGCTCCTGCCTTTCTGACCTTGCGCTCGGGCTCCGCCACGGGCGCGGCGGGCTGCTCGCCCTTGCCCAGCACTTCGCCCTTGAACACCCATACCTTGATGCCGAGCACACCGTAAGTCGTCTTCGCTTCGGCGAAGCCGTAATCGATGTCGGCACGCAGCGTATGGAGCGGCACGCGCCCCTCGCGATACCACTCGGTCCGCGCGATCTCGATTCCGTTGAGCCGCCCCGAGCTCTCGATCTTGATGCCCTGCGCGCCGAGGCGCATGGCGTTTTGCATCGCCCGCTTCATGGCGCGGCGAAACATGACCCGCTTCTCGAGCTGGGTCGCGATGCTGTCGGCAATGAGCTGCGCATCGGTCTCAGGCTTGCGGATCTCCTCGATCGTGAGATGGACGGGAATGCCGAGCATCTTCTGCAATTGGCCCTTGAGGGATTCGATGTCCTCGCCCTTCTTGCCGATCACCACGCCCGGCCGCGCGCTGTGGATCGTGATCCGCGCATTGCGCGCCGGCCGCTCGATCGTGACGCGCCCGACGGCCGCGTGCGCCAGCTTGGCCTTCAGAAACTGGCGTACCCGGATATCGTCGATCAGCATGGCGGGGAAATGCTTGCTGTTCGCGTACCACCGGGATGCCCAGTTCCTCTGGACCGCCAGCCGAAATCCTGTCGGATGAATCTTTTGTCCCATGTCCTTGTCCTCAATCGCCCACTGTGACCGTCACGTGGCAAGTCGGCTTGGAGATCCGATTGCCCCGGCCCTTCGCCCGCGCCGTGAAGCGCTTCAGCGTCGTGCCCTCGTCGACACAGATCGCGGCCACCTTCAGTTCATCCACGTCCGCCCCTTCGTTGTGCTCGGCGTTGGCAATGGCCGACTCCAGCACCTTCTTGATGATCGCCGCCCCCTTCTTGGGACTGAAGGCGAGGACGTTCAGGGCGCGCTCGACCGGCAGCCCACGGATCTGGTCCGCGACCAGGCGGCCTTTTTGCGCCGAAAGGCGCGTGCCCCGCAGGATTGCAGAAACTCTCATCGACAGCCTCCTATTTCTTCGCCTTCTTGTCGGCCGCATGGCCCTTGAATGTGCGGGTCAACGAGAACTCGCCCAGCTTGTGGCCGACCATGTTCTCCGAAACATACACGGGAATGTGCTGCTTGCCGTTGTGCACCGCGATGGTGAGCCCCACGAAATCCGGCAGGACCGTCGAGCGCCGCGACCAGGTCTTGATCGGGCGTTTGTCATTGGTCGAGCGCGCCGTTTCCACCTTCTTCATGAGGTGCCCGTCGACGAACGGGCCTTTCTTCACTGAACGAGCCATACCCTATCCCTCTACTTTTGCCTACGGCGCACAATCATGTTGGAGGTGCGCTTGTTGGAGCGCGTACGATATCCCTTGGTCGGCGTTCCCCACGGACTCACCGGATGCCGGCCGGCGGCCGTCTTGCCCTCGCCGCCGCCATGCGGATGGTCGACCGGGTTCATCGCCACGCCCCGCACGGTCGGGCGCACGCCGCGCCAACGCTGGGCACCGGCCTTGCCGATGGAGCGCAGCATGTGCTCTTCGTTGCCCACTTCCCCCAGCGTCGCGCGGCAATTGACGTGCACCTTCCGGATTTCGCCGGAGCGCAGCCGCAATTGCGCATAGTCGCCCTCGCGCGCCAGGAGCTGGGCCGACGTGCCGGCCGAACGGGCAATCTGCGCCCCCTTGCCGGGCTTGAGTTCGACCGCATGAATCGTCGCGCCCACCGGAATGTTGCGCAGCGGCAGTGCATTGCCCGCCTTGATCGGCGCCTCGGCCCCGCTCACGAGCTGGCTGCCCTCGCCCACGCCGCGCGGTGCGAGGATGTAGCGCCGCTCGCCATCGACGTAGCACAACAGCGCGATATGCGCGCTGCGGTTGGGATCGTACTCCAGGCGCTCGACCTTCGCCGGGATGCCGTCCTTGTCGCGGCGGAAATCGATCACCCGGTAGTGCTGCTTGTGTCCGCCGCCCTGGTGGCGCGTCGTGATGTGACCGTTGTTGTTGCGCCCGGCCTTGACGGTCTGGCGCTCGATCAGCCCCGCGACCGGCGCGCCCTTATGCAGGCCCGGCGTGACGACCTTGACCTGTGCCCGACGTCCCGGGGATGTCGGCTTGAGTTTAACGATTGCCATCTAGTTCTCCTTCGGGCCGCGGCCTCACGCCTCGCCCGCAGCAAAATCGATCTCTTCCCCGGGCTGGAGCGCGACGTACGCCTTCTTCCAGCTCTTGCGGGTGCCGATGAAGCGCCCGAAGCGCTTGTGCTTGCCCTTCACGTTGGCGACCTGCACATGCGCCACCTTGACCTTGAACAGCAATTCCACGGCATCCTTGATCTCGGGCTTGGTCGCGTCTGTCGCCACGCGGAACACCACCTGGCGATACTTCTCACCCACATGGGTCGCCTTCTCGGAGATCTGCGGCGCCCGAATGATCGTCAACAACCGTTCCTCAGAAGTCTTCGGTGCGTTCATGCCAGCATCTCCTCCAACTGTTTCACCGCATCGCGGGTCAATAGCACATGGCCGAAGCGGACCAGATTGTAGGGATCGGCGCGCTTTGCCTCGACCACCAGCACATTCGGCAGGTTGCGCGAGGAAAGATAGAGATTGTCGTCGAGGTCGTGGGTGAGCACCATCACGTCCTCGAAGCCCATCCCCTTCAGTTTCTGCGCCAGCAGCTTCGTCTTCGGCGCCTCGACCTTCAGGTCGTCCACCACGGACAACCGGCCTTCGCGGGCGAGCTGCGAGAAAATCGACGACAGCCCCGCCCGATACATCTTGCGGTTGACCTTGTGCGTGAAATTCTCGTCCGGGCTCGACGGGAAGATCTTGCCGCCGCCCCGCCACAGCGGGCTCGAGGCCATCCCCGCGCGTGCCCGCCCGGTGCCCTTCTGGCGCCACGGCTTGCGCGTGCTCTTGGCGATTTCGGAGCGCCCCTTCTGGGCGCGCTGACCGGATCGTGCGTTGGCCAGAAAGCCCGTCACCACCTGGTGCACGAGCCCCTCGTTGTACTCCCGCGCGAACAGCGCGTCGGAAGCGGCGAGCGTCGCGGTGGCTTCGCCCTGGTCATTGATCAGCTTGAGATCCATTATGCTCCCCCCTTCACCGCCGGCCGAACCATGACGTCTGTTCCCTTCGAGCCGGGAATCGCCCCCTTCACGAGGAGGAGATGACGCTCGGCGTCGATGCGCACGATCTCGAGGTTCTGCACGGTACGGCGCACCGCGCCGTATTGACCGGCCATGCGCTTGCCCGGAAAGACCCGGCCGGGATCCTGTGCCTGGCCGATGGAGCCCGGCTTGTTGTGCGACACCGAATTGCCGTGGCTGGCACGATTGGAGGAGAAGTTGTGCCGCTTGATCACGCCGGAGAAGCCCTTCCCTTGGGAGGTGCCGGTCACATCGACCATCTGCCCGACGGAGAACACGCCCACATCGAGCGCGGCGCCCAGCGCCAACGCGCCGGCGGCCTCGCCGTCCACCTTGAATTCGCGAACGATGCGGGCGGCGCCGGCATTCGCCTTGGCGAAATGACCGGCCAACGGCTTGGTGACCCGGTTCGCGCGGCGGGTGCCGAACGCGACTTGGACGGCACGGTAGCCATCCGTCTCGGGCGTCTTGATTTGGGTGACGCGGTTGTCCGACACGTCCAGCACGGTCACGGGAACGCTACGTCCGTCCTCCGTGAAGATGCGAGTCATGCCGACCTTGCGTCCAAGGAGACCTATGCTCATGATTTTCTTCCTATGTTAAAAGGACCGGTTACGATTGACCGGTCCCTTCTCTTGCCTACAGCTTAATTTCAACGTCCACGCCGGCGGGCAGGTCGAGCTTCATCAGCGCATCGACCGTCTTGTCCGTCGGATCGATGATGTCCATCAGGCGCAGATGCGTGCGAATCTCGAACTGATCGCGCGAAGTCTTGTTGACGTGCGGGCTGCGCAGCACATCGAAACGTTCGATGCGTGTCGGCAGCGGTACCGGTCCCTTGACCACGGCGCCGGTGCGCTTGGCGGTCTCGACGATCTCCAGCGCGGACTGGTCGATCAGGCGATAATCAAAGGCCTTCAGGCGGATGCGGATTTTCTGGCTTTGCATGGACTGCGTTCCTATTCAATGACTTTCGCGACGACGCCGGCACCGACGGTGCGGCCGCCCTCGCGGATGGCGAAGCGAAGTCCCTCTTCCATCGCGATCGGCGCAATCAAGGACACCGTCACGCTCACGTTGTCGCCCGGCATCA
>JAKAFK010000155.1 GCA_021817985.1 Pseudomonadota bacterium
GTGACCGTGTTCGGCACCATGGGTATGGCCGAGGGGCGAACAGCAACGGAAGACGACGAGCCCGACCCGCACTCTCCGGGTTGGATGCGCTCGCAGACCGAAGCGGCCGTCAAGGCTTGGGCCGAACGTGGCGTCCGCGCGACGGTGGTTCGTCTGGCGCCCTCGGTGCATGGCGATGGTGATCACGGTCTCGTCCCGAGGCTCATCGCCGCTGCGCGAAAGCACAAGAGTGCGGGCTACGTCGGCGAGGGCGCGAACCGGTGGAGCGCCGTCCATCGCCTTGATGCGGCGGTCCTGCTGCGCTTGGCGCTGGAAGCGGGACAACCCGGCGCGCGCTATCACGGCGTCGCCGAAGAGGGCGTTCCGTTCCGGGAGATTGTCCAGGTGATTGGGCAGCGACTGAACCTGCCCGCGGTCAGCATGACGCCCAACGAGGCGGCCCGGCGGTTCAGTTGGCTCGCTCCGTTCGCCGCCTACGACAACCCAGCCTCCAGTCAGCTGACCCAGGAACGGCTGGGATGGCGACCGACCCATCCAGGCTTGCTAGCCGATCTAGATCGCGAAGCATATTTCCGCGCGTGAGCGCTACTCCAAGGTACATGGCCACTTGCATCTACAGGCTGCACACGGCTACGACGTATCGCGTCAGGCCATCCTGACCAGCCCCCTCCCTCGCAGACAGTCGTGCCCACTGCGACGCCCCCCGCCTTGAGTAGCGAACGAGTTAGAGTTTTCCGGGCATTGTAAGGGCCTTCTCGGTCATCTGCTTTGCGCAAGAGGCGGGCGTCAGCCCGCCCGCCCGGTGATCTCTTCGGTCGTTCTGTAGCGTGGGTCTCGATGTCCCCATGATCCTGCCCTCCTGGACGTTGATGGGGGCTCCCGCTCCTTGATGGGATATCAGGCAGAATTGCCCGTCGGCCGCACCGCTGGACACTCCTCAAGACTACCGCGGTCCTGCGGAGGTTCTCGGTGCAGCGAGTCTTTCGGGAGGAGCCCTGGACGCGAACACGACGACCCGAGGCAGTGGCCGCGCAGGCAAGAGCTAACAGGATATTACTAGGGTTAACTCTAATTTAGATACGTATTCCGCGTTATTGGGAGAACCCCATGAAGCGCTGCCTCACAGAGCCGATCCGTCAGGACTTGCACGAGAAGATGGTCTTTCTCGGTGGCCCACGCCAGGTCGGTAAAACCACCTTGGCATTGAGCCTCATCCCAGGTGCCGACGAGACGCATCCGGCCTACCTCAGCTGGGACGTCCCGGAGCATCACGTTAGGGTAGTCCCGCGATTTAGGAGGGCCAGATAAAAGGCCGCACATTGCGGCTCGGTCGGTCGGTTGTTTTTGCTTCTATTTTTCGACGATTCAGCAATGCGCGGCACCGACACGTAATGTGCGCCTTAACATCAACCTATTGTTCTATATTGATATTTTGCACATTTTCCCCGGCGCGATGGTCGGACGGCCCACGAGCTCATTGGTGACTGCGAGTGGGGCCCCACGCTCTGCCGGGCCAGATCTGCTTCCCATGCCGAATCGCCTGTGGTAGGTTACATGTAACTTTTTCAGAGGGTCGAACCATGGCATCGGCACAGGGCGCAAAGTCGACACGCGTGAAGGTTCAGGAACACCGTGATCGGCTGCGCGCCCAGGGCCTGCGACCGATTCAGATCTGGGTGCCGGACGTGCGCGCGTCGTCCTTCCGCTCGGAGGCGCACCGGCAATCTCTGGCCGTGGCGGCAAGCGCCCATACGGCCGAGGATCAGGCGTTTATCGACGCGGTGTCCGACTGGGACAATGAATGAGACGGGGCGAGGTCTGGACCGTCTCCGGCGGCAGGGACTATGCGGGCAAGCCGCGCCCCGTCGTCATCGTGCAGGATGATGCGTTCGACGCGACGGACTCGATTACAGTCTGTTCCTTCACCACGGACCCAACAGAGGCACCCCTGTTCCGGCTGCCGGTGGAGCCGAATGAGCGAAACGGGCTGCGTTCCCCCTCGCGGCTGATGGTGGACAAGATCACCACCGTCTCGAAATCCAAGGTCGGCGAGCGGATCGGCCGGCTGGACGATGAGGATTTGATCCGACTTAACCAGGCCGTGATGGTGTTCCTGGGCTTGGCGGTGTCGCCGAGAACGGGCCGGAAAGGGGAAGGATGGGGCGCGCCGCGACCGAAGTAAATCCTGGCGCAGCGCGGCGCAAACATGGGCCATTCTGCTTGGCGCCCGCCGGCGCGATACTGCCGACATGCCCCGGTCTGTCCTCAAACCTATCCCCACTGCCTCCGAGCAGCTTGAAACGTTGCTCGGCTACCCCTGGCCGTTCCCCGGCCGGCCGCCGAAGCATGACCTCTCGACCTGGACCGTCAGCGACGACTGGCCGGAGCGCGTGCCCATCACCGAGGCCGAGGTGGAGGTGTTCGAGCGGTGGTTCGCCGACCTGTTCGATGAGCTGTTCGGATCGGCTTCATGACCTGACCGGGAGACAGATGCCATGACCGTGCACCTGCGCGCCGCCCTCTATCTGCGTGTCTCGACGGCGCGGCAGGCCGAGCACGATGTCTCCATCCCCGACCAGAAGCGTCAGGGTGAGGCTTATTGCGAGGCGCGGGGCTATCAGCTCGTTGAGACCTATGTGGAGCCAGGCGCGTCGGCCACCAACGACCGCCGGCCTGAGTTCCAGCGCATGATCGAAGCGGGCACGTCCAGGCCCGCGCCCTTCGATGTCGTCGTGGTCCATAGCTTTAGCCGTTTCTTCCGCGACGCCTTCGACATGGAGTTCTACGTGCGCAAGCTGGCGAAGAACGGCGTCAAGCTTCTGTCGATCACCCAGGAGATCGGCGACGACCCGGTGCATCAGATGATGCGCCAGATCATGGCGCTGTTCGACGAGTATCAGTCGAAGGAGAACGCCAAGCACGTCATGCGGGCCTTGAAGGAAAACGCCCGGCAAGGCTTCTGGAACGGTTCGCTGCCGCCCATCGGCTACCGCGTCGTCGCGGCCGAGCAGCGCGGCGCGAAAACCAAGAAGAAGCTGGAGATCGACCCGCTCCACGCCGAGACGGTGCGGCTGATCTGCGGGCTCGCCCTCCACGGCGACGGCGTCAAAGGCCAGATGGGCGTCAAGAACATCGTCAGCCACCTGAACCGCAACCGCATCTTCACCCGCGACGGCGGGCGCCGGGGCATCGGCCAGGTCCACCGCATCCTGACTCGGCGCACCTATGTCGGCGAGCACGAGTTCAATAAGCGGTCCAAATCCAAGGCGTTGAAGCCGGTCAGCGAAATCGTGGTCGTGCCGATGCCCCCGATCATCGACCGCGAGACCTTCGACGCGGTGCAGGCGCTGCTCAAGGCCAGACACCCCACGGTAACGCCCCCCGCCCTCATCAGCGGTCCCACCCTTCTTACCGGCCTGATCCATTGTGCGAAGTGCGGCGGTGCCATGACCATCCGCACCGGTAAGGGCGGACGCTACCGCTACTACGCCTGCTCGCCCAACGCGTCGAGGTCGCCGAAGGCGAGGTTCAGATCATGGGATCGAAGTCCCGGCTGCTGCAGACGCTGGTGGCGGGAAGTGGCGTAAACTCAGTGCCCACACAGGGACTGAAGTGGCGGAGAGGGTGACCGCCACAAA
>JAKAFK010000070.1 GCA_021817985.1 Pseudomonadota bacterium
AGTCCTCCATGGCCTGCCCCACTTCCGCCCTAAACGCCCCATGCAATAGCTATGCTCCCGAACCCTCCGCGGGCGTTCCGCGCATCTGGTTCAAATTGACGCGTTTCTTGGTAATCGCCAACATCATCTCCGAGTACTGCGGCAACGGCAGGTGGCGTTATATCTTTCAGAGTCGTGAGGGAATATTTCAACTTTAGGTCGTCCGGGATTCGGATAAGGTTATCCTGCTCGATCCGCTCGAAGGTGTACTTTCCCTTTCCTCGCCCAGTGATCGCCCAAAACCCAGTAGCGGCAATCTCCCGAGGAAACGGTTTGCGTGCATCATAGGTGTATTTGATGTCTGGAATATTGCGGATCGGCTCAATGACTCTTTTGTCCAGAAGATCTCGTGCGACGTCTTCCAACAGCTGTTTTTCAAATGGGTATTGATCTCCCTTCCCATATTTCGTCCGAAGACGTCGAAAGGCTTCGGCAATGATTTTGTCGTAATCGGCGACAGTTTGCTCTTTCCTCTTGGCCAATTTGGATTACCTCCCACAGGCGTTATGTTGGCAACTAACTACGGGGAACCTTCTGCCCCCTCTTTTCCCCGCAGCGCACTGAGGCGCCTCGACAGGCGAACGTGGTCTCGCAACTCGCATTGCCATACGACCACGACGTGCCAACCCAAGGACTCAAGCTGGGCTTGTTTGCGCTGATCGCGGGCTATATTCCCTTCAATCTTGTGCCGCCAGTATTCTGTGTTACTCTTTGGGAGGCGACCAATCGAGCAGCCATGGCCATGCCAGAAGCAGCCGTGCACAAACAGCGCAACATGCCAACGCGGCAACACAATGTCTGGAGTCCCAGGCAAATCTTTCCTGTGCAGTCGAAATCGGAATCCGAGCCGATGCAATAGCGATCTGACGACCTTCTCTGGGCGCGTATTCGCTCCCCTTACCTTTTGCATCAGTAAGCTGCGCTGTTCGGGAGTGAGGCGGTCCGTCATATCGCTCTATTCGACTGATTCCACCCAGGCCGAAAGTTTGCACCATATAAAACGCGCCAATCCCTTCTGGATCACTCTGGGGCTTCGGTGCTATGGGAGGGTGGCTAGCTGCATAGTAGGTCGGCGCGCTCTGGTCGGCAGCAAGGTAACCGAAAGGAATCTTTCAGTACCGAAAGCGGCCGCCGAGATCCGGAAGATCAGGTGCGAGTTGGGTGTGGAAGTAATTGCAACAGTGGACCAACTTGGATCGAAGTCATAACCCCCACCTAACCCCGCACGAGACCACAAATGGCCATCACCTCATGAATGAAGTATTTATTGGTGCCGACAGCAGGAATCGAACCCGCGACCTTCTGATTACAAATCAGCTGCTCTACCGGCTGAGCTATGTCGGCGAAGCGGGCATTATAGTGGCTTGCCCCTGCCCGGGCAACGCAACGCGTGCGGCTGGCGCAGGCAACGGTCCACTGGGAAGGCAGGCTATTTCTTGACGACTTGGAGCTTGGGCTTGCCTCGGGTCGGCGGGGTCGGTTCCGGTGGCTCCTCCCCCTTCCCCCTTTGGGGGGCAGGCGGCACGGCCACTTCGGTTCCTTCCTCTTTCGGAAAAAACATCCCCTGCCCATTTTCTCGCGCAAAGATGCCGGTCACGGCCGCAATGGGAATGGTCAGCTCCCGGGACACCCCATTGAACCGGGCCGAAAACTGAATCCAGTCATTGCCCAGGGTGAGGTTACGGGTCGCGGTGGCCGCGATATTGAGGATGATCTCCCCATTGCGGACAAACTCGGCGGGGACCCGTGTGTTCGCATCGACGGCCACGGCGAGATAAGGGGTAAACCCTTCGTCCGCGCACCATTCAAAGATCGCCCGAATCAGGTACGGCTTGGTCGAGCTGTCGTTCACGTGTGTTCTCCGCCTAAAGTAACCGTTGGACGCCTTGAAGCCGCGAAGATTCCGGCAGGCTCAAGCTATTTGCGCATGGCCTTTTCCGCGGGCGTCAGGGCGTCGATGAACGGCTGGCGCGCGAACAGGCGCTCGGCATACTTCAGCAAGGGAGCCGACTGCTTGGGCAACTGCACACCATAGTATTCCAGGCGCCAAAGCAGCGGAGCGATGGCCACATCCAGCATGGAAAACTCGTCGCCGAACATATATTTCTGCTTGCCGAACAACGGCGAGATCTGGCTCAGGTTGTCGCGAATCTGGCCGCGCGCTTTCTCGGCCGCCTTCTGCGAGCCCTCCTCCAATGCATCGACGTGCACGAAGAGCTCCCTTTCGAAGCGGTGGAGGAACAGCCGGGCACGCGCGCGCATCACCGGGTCCGCGGGCATCAGTTGCGGATGAGGGAAGCGCTCGTCGATATATTCGTTGATGATGTTGGCTTCGTGAAGCACGAGGTCGCGCTCGACGAGGACGGGAGCCCGGTTATAGGGATTCATCATGGCAATGTCGCCGGACTTGTCCTGGGGATCCACGTCGACAACCTGGAAATCCATCCCCTTTTCGAACAGCACGATGCGGCAGCGCTGGCTAAAAGGGCACGAGGCCCCGGAATAGAGGGTCATCATAGGCATTTCAATCGGCAGAAGTCACATCCGGCCTTATCTTTACTGGGGCATGCGCCCTTCCCGGATGCATGATTACAATAAACAACGCGCGTCGAGCCTCGACGCGCGAAAAAAACTACCACATCTGTTTGTCCCACGGGCCGGGGAGACCCTCTCCCCGCCCTTGGGTTTTCTTAAGCGGCTGCGTCTAGTGGATATCTTTCCAATATTCCTTGTACAGATAGTACGCTGGGATGAAGAAGACGGCAAGGAACAACAGAACGAAAATGCCATCCTTCTTCCGCGTCTCCTGAATCGGTTCGCCCAGGTAGACCAGATAATTCACGAGATCGCCCACCATGGCTTGGTACTGGGTCGGCGTCATGGTCCCGGGCTTGGCGAGGACGAGATGGTCCACTTCGACCTTCTTCCCATTGGGACCGGTCACCTGGTCGACCACGAGCTTCTGCTCACCTTGCTGTTGCCAGAGCGGGAAGGGCATCGCCACATTCTTGAAAAGCGCGTTGTTCCAGCCCGTCGGACGCGAGTTGTCGCGGTAGAAGCTCAGCAGATACGTGTACAGCCAGTTCGCCCCTTGCGAGCGGGCGATGTCCGTCAGGTCGGGCGGTGCGTTGCCAAACCATTTCGCCGCGTCCGCCGGGTTCATCGCGACCGTCATCCGCGCCCCCACCTTGTCCGAGGCGAACATCAGGTTCTGCGAGATCTGGTCGGTCGTGAGCCCGAGGTCCTGCAGCCGATTGTAGCGCATGTAGTTCGCGCTATGGCAGCTCAGACAGTAATTGGCGAAAATCTGCGCCCCCCGCTGCAAGGACGCCTTGTTCTCGAGATTCACGGGCGCCGTCTGGAGCTTAACCCCCTCGTCGGCATGGACGGCCAGAGGGGCAAGTAACAACATCAATCCGATCAACTTCTTCATTATTTCGCCACCCTTTCCGCGACTGGTTCGAACGAAAGATGCGTGCCCGCGGCGCTCTGGCCATGGAAAGTCACCCGCTCGGGGACCGGCTTGGCCTTGTCCATCTTCGTATACAGCGGCATCAGGAGATAGAAGGCAAAGTAGCCGACGGTGAAAATCCGCGCGAACATGGTGATGGTGGGGGTGGGTTCTTGCATGCCCAGGTAGGCCAGCCCGAAGAAGCTGACCAGGAACACGACAAGCGCCAGCTTGTAGATCGAGCCCTTGTAGCGGATCGACCGCGCCGGGCTGCGGTCCAGCCAAGGCAGGAAGAACATGACGACAATCGAGCAGCCCATCAGGATCACACCCATCAGCTTGTTGGGCACGGCACGCAAAATCGCATAGTAAGGCGTGAAGTACCACAGGGGATGGATCGCCGGCGGCGTCTGCATGGGGTTGGCCGGGATGAAGTTGTTCGGCTCCAGGAAGAAGCCGTGCAGCCCCGGGGCAAAGAAGATGACCGCCGAGAAGACCATCAGGAAGACGACCACGCCGACGATGTCCTTCACCGTATAGTACGGATGGAAGGGAATGCCGTCGAGCGGAATGCCGGTCTTCGGATCCTTGTGCTTCTTGATGTCTACGCCGTCCGGATTGTTCGAGCCGACTTCATGCAAGGCGATGAGGTGGGCGACGACCAGGCACAGCAGGATGAGCGGCACCGCGATCACGTGGAAGGCGAAGAAGCGGTTCAAGGTGGCATCGGACACCACGAAGTCGCCGCGGATCCAGGTCGTGAGCGCGTTGCCGACATACGGCAGTGCACCGAACAAGGAGATGATGACCTGGGCGCCCCAGTAAGACATCTGGCCCCAGGGCAACAGATAGCCCATGAACGCCTCCGCCATCAGGCAGACATAGATCAGCATGCCGAAGATCCAGATCAGCTCGCGCGGTTTGCGCCCGGAACCGTAGATCAGTCCGCGCCACATGTGGAGATACACCACGATGAAGAACATCGACGCACCGGTGGAGTGCATGTAGCGGATGAGCCAGCCCCACCTGACGTCGCGCATGATGTATTCCACCGAGGCGAAGGCAAGATTGGCATCCGGCTTGTAGTTCATCGTCAGAAAGATGCCCGTGACGATCTGGTTCACCAGCACGAGGAGGGCGAGCGAACCGAAGAAATACCAGAAATTGAAGTTCTTCGGCGCGTAGTACTCCGACAGATGCTGCTTCCAAGTGGCGGTGAGCGGGAAGCGCTCATCCACCCAATCGACCAAACGTTTCATTGTGCTCATTCTCTCTCAGTCTCCCTAGGCGTCTTCACCGATCTTGATCATCGTGTCTGTGAGATATTTGTGCGGAGGCACGACCAAGTTAAGGGGCGCAGGCACGTCCTTGAAGACTCGGCAAGCGAGGTCGTAGAGGGACCCGTGGCACGGGCACAGGAAACCGCCCTCCCAAGGGTGGGGCAATCCCGCGCCGTTGATGTCCGGCCGGTAGGTCGGCACGCAGCCCAGATGGGTGCAGATGCCCACCGCAATCATGTACTCGGGCTTGATGGACCGGGTGGGGTTCTTGCAGTAGGGCGGCTGCTGCGGCTCGTTGGAATTCGGATCGCGCAGCCGATTGTTGTGCAGCTGCAACGTGGCCAGCATCTGCGGCGTGCGATGGATGACCCACACCGGCTTGCCGCGCCATTGAACGGTGACCAGCATGCCCGGCTCGACCTTGGAGATGTCGAACTTGACAGGCGCGCCGGCCGCCTTCGCGCGTTCACTGGGCAACATGCTCGCAATGAAAGGGATCGCAACGCCCACCGTCGCCACCCCTCCCACCGCCGATGTCGCGGCGATCAAGAACCGCCGCTTCCCGCGATCCACTTCCTTATCGTTCACCATGTATGACCCCCAGTTATGCACATGTCAAAGCCCAAAAAAATACGGCATTTTACCGGAATTCGTTCGGAAACATCAAAGAGGGCGCGCCCGGGCGTGCGGCGCGCACTGCAAATGCGGCGATTATGAGCCATGCGCCTTACTTGGCCCTTACGCAGGCAGCCGCGCAAATGGCGCGCAGCCCCGCCAGGGACGCCATTCGGGTCGTCTGCCTGCCTGCGAAATCCGCCAGGCGCGAATAATCCGGATACGAATATCCTGAATCTTATACAGGCTATTCCTTACACCAGCCTTACAACATCCGAAATAGCAGCGTCTCGGGGGCCTCGTCGAGGGGCCGCTATACGGGATTGTCGCTGTCGAGAAAGTGATGGTGAAGCGCGAAGCGGCTCGCGAGATGCTCGCCCAGCGCCTGCACCCCATAGCGTTCGGTGGCGTGATGCCCGGCGCCGATCAAGGCGATGCCCGCCTCGCGCGCCACGTGCACGGCCGGCTCGGACAGCTCGCCCGTGACGAACGCATCGACCCCGAGTTCGATCGCCTCCCCCAGGAACCCGTGGGCCGCACCGGTACACCACGCCACGCGGCGAAGCATCGCCTCCGGCCGCCCGATCAGGAGGGGAGGCCGGGCCAGGGCATGTTCCAGGTCGCGGACGAACGCCGCCGCACTGCGCGGCTGCGCGAGCGCGCCATAGGCTCCAATCGCCTGATCGCCGAACCAGCCTTCGACGTCGATCCCCAGGCGAAGACCGAGCTGGGCATTGTTGCCGAGCGCGCGATGGGCGTCGAGCGGCAGATGGAAAGCCATCAGGCTGAGGTCGGCCTTGAGCAGGCGGGCCAAACGGTTGCGCCGGATGCCCACCACCGGCAGCGGATCCTGCTTCCAGAAGTAGCCGTGATGCACAAGCAAACAATCCGCCTCCAGCTGCACCGCGCGGTCGAGCACGTCCAGATCCGCGCTCACCGCCGTCATCAGGCGCCGGACCTCGCGCCGCCCCTCCACTTGCAGGCCATTGGGGCAATAGTCGCGAAACTCGTCAGCATCGAGCAAAATTTTTGTATACTTAACAAGGTCAAAGAGGTCCACCATGTCTATCCGCCTGAGATCATGCCGGACAACAGTTCGCGTCCAGGCTCATCAGCCACCGTCCAGGATCCAGAACCCATGCGCAAGCTCTGGCTCGTTTTCGCACAAAGCGCCACCATCAGCCTGGGCGTATTGCTCGCCATCGGCGTCCTGAAACCTGGGCTTATCCCCTGGCGCCACCCGGTCGTGGTCATTCGGCAGGCCGACCCCGCGCCGGTCGCGCCGGCCACTGCCTCCTACCGCGACGCCGCCGCCAAGGCCCGGCGCTCGGTCGTCAACATCTTCACCAGCAAGGAAATCCGCGCCCCCGCCTCCCCTTTCGGCAACGATCCGCTGTTCCGCTATTTCTTCGGAGAGCGTTTCGCGCCCACGCGGCCGGAGCGGGTCGCGAGCCTGGGCTCCGGTGTCATCGTGAGCCCCGACGGCTACATTCTCACCAACAACCACGTCGTCGCGGCCGCGGACGAGATCCAGGTCGCGCTCGATGACGGACGGACCGTTCCGGGCAAGATCGTCGGCACCGACCCGGACACCGATCTCGCGGTGATCAAAGTCGATCTCACCCGTCTTCCCGCCATCACTTTCGGCGATTCGTCGCGAGCGCGGGTCGGCGACGTGGTCCTCGCCATCGGCAATCCGTTCGGCGTCGGGCAGACCGTCACCATGGGCATCATCAGTGCGCTGGGACGCAACAACCTCGGCATCGACACGTTCGAGAACTTCATCCAGACGGACGCGGCCATCAACCCGGGCAATTCAGGCGGCGCCCTGGTGGACACCAACGGCGACCTGCTCGGCATCAACAGCGCCATCTATTCCCAGAGCGGCGGCTCGCTCGGCATCGGATTCGCGATTCCGGTAAGCATTGCCCGTCAGGTGATGCAGCAGATCATCGAACACGGGCGCGTGATTCGCGGCTGGATCGGCGTCGAAGTGCAGGACATCACACCGGATCTCGCCGACGCCTTCAAGCTCGCCAGCACGAACGGCAGCCTGATTGCCGGGGTGTTGCGGGGCGGCCCGGCCGACCACGCAGGCATCCGGCCCGGCGACATCCTGGTCGCCGTGAACGGCCACCCGGTACGCGACGCGGAAGGCATGCTGAATCAGGTGGCCGCCCTCACGCCCGGGGCCCGCGCCGTCCTGACGATCATGCGCCACGGCAAACCGCACAGGATCAGCCTGACCGTCGGACGCCGGCCGAGAGCGGCCGACGTGCAGCCCGACGCCAACCGCCCGGGCCAGTAAGCACGCCCCGGCGGCCGGCCGCAGGCCGTTCAGTCCGCCTTTTTCTGCTGCGCCTCGATCCGATCGAGCTCTTCGTCCATCTCCTGCTCCGTGAGCGGACGCTCATCTGCTTCCGCCGGCTCCTCCGGCCGCCGGGTGGTGCGCACCACCACCCCCGCGAAGATGATGCCCAGCTCGTAGAGGAGCCACAGCGGCACCGCCAACATGGTCTGCGACAGCATGTCGGGCGGCGTCAGCACCGCCCCCACGATGAAGGCGCCGACGATGACGTAGGGCCGGATCTGCTTCAGTTTCTCGACGCTGACGACGCCCATCTTGACGAGCAGGATCACCGCCACCGGGACCTGAAAGGTAATCCCGAAAGCGACGAACAAGCGCAAGACGAAATCCACATACTTGTCGATATCGGTCATCACCGCCACGCCGGTCGGCGTCGTATGCGTGATGAAGCCGAACACGATGGGCAGGACGAGAAAATACGCAAACGCCATGCCACCGACGAACAAGGTCGTGCTCGCGATCACGAGCGGCAGCGCCAGACGTTTCTCATGCGCGTAAAGCCCTGGGGCCACGAACGCCCAGATCTGATACAGGACATAGGGCAGCGCGATCAGCAGGGCGGCCAGCAGCGTGACCTTGACCGGCACGAAGAAGGGCGTCGTGACCTCGGTGGCGATCATGTGCCCGCCCTTCGGCAGATGCGCCAGCAGGGGATGGGCGAGCGCCGTGTAGATCTTGTCGCGGAAGGCAAAGAGCGCCAGGAACACGACCAGCACGGAGCCCACCGCGCGCAGGAGCCGGGTGCGCAACTCGAGGAGATGCGACAGGAAGTTCTCTTCGGCGGCCATCAGAGCTTCTTCACCGCGGCGTCCGGGGCCTGGGGATGGGGGGCCTGGCCGCCAAGATCCAATTCCAGCTGCGGCGAGGGCTCAGCCGATTCGTGAGCGAGCTCGGGCACGGCTTCCGCCCCTGTTTCCCCCGGGGGGTCGACCGCCTTCGGGTCATCTCCCGGCGAAAGCGCGCCGTGAATCGCGGCGGCCTCCTCATGCAGGGCGTAGCGGGCGGACTGCGCCGCCTCCTGCATCTGCGACTGGAACTTGCGCAGCTCTTCGAACGCCATCTCCTGCCCGACCTCGGCCTTGACCTGGGCCATATAGCGCTGGAAACGCCCATACAGATAGCCCAGCGTGCGCGCCACCTTGGGTAGCCGTTCCGGCCCGAGCACGACGAGCGCCACGATGGCGATCAGCAGGATTTCGGAAAAGTCGATGCCAAACATCCGTCAGGGGTATCCATGAGTCATCGAGCGCTTGCGCACACCGCCCATCACGCCTTGGTCTTCTCCTTCACCTCGCCTTCGATCGTCTCCCCCTTCGGTGGCGGCGTCAGCTCGGCGGTCGTCTCCTTGGGCGTCTCGTGCATCGCCTCCTTGAAGTTCCTGACCGCGCCCCCCAAGTCGGTGCCGATGTTACGCAGCTTCTTGGTGCCGAAGATCACCAAAACGATCACCAACACAATCAGCCAATGCCAGATGCTAAACTCGCCCATGGTTCACTCCTCAAAAAAACCACCGTCTTGACCTGCCCCCGCCTTCGCGCGGGGCGCGGCCGACGTGACGCCAACATCGATCTTTTGCCCTGCCCTCCGCCGGCCGGACCTAAACGCGCGGCGGCACCCCATCCTGGCCGCCGAACACATGCACGTGCAGGTGGAAGATCTCCTGCCCGCCCCCGCGGCCGGTATTGATCATCACGCGGAATCCATCCTTCAATCCTTGCGAGCGGGCCAGCTCAGGCGCCGCCAGCAACATCTTGCCGAGCACATCGCGATGAGCCGGCGTGCACTCGGCCAAGGATGCGACATGCGCCTTGGGAATGATCATGAAGTGCACGGGCGCGATCGGATGGATATCGTGAAACGCCAGCAGTTCGTCATCCTCGAAGACCTTGCGGGCAGGAATTTCTCCCGCCACGATCCTGCAGAAAAGGCACTCGCTCATAAGGCTCCTTTCACGACGCCGGCCGGGAAGCCTTCTCGGCAATGCCCGACATGCCCTCGCGACGGGCAAGCTCCGCCAGCACGTCATTCGGGTGCAACCCCTCATGGGCCAGGAGGATGAGGCAATGAAACCACAGATCCGCGACTTCGTAGACCAGTTGCGACGCGTCCCCGTCCTTTGCGGCAATGAGGGTCTCGGCGGCTTCCTCGCCCACCTTCTTCAGGACCGCGTTCAAGCCTTTCGCGTAAAGCGCGGCCACGTAGGACGTCTTGGGATCGCCCCCCTTGCGGGCCTCCAGCGTGGCGGCAAGGCGCGAAAGAATGTCATTTGGCATGAGAGCCCAACGCGGCAGGTTTACGAAGGCGCATGATAGATGTCAGCGGGATCCTTGAGCACCGGGGCCGTGACCGTCCATGCGCCATTCTCCAATTTCTGAAAAAAGCAGTCACGCCTTCCGGTATGACAGGCGATGCCCCCAACTTGTTCAACTTTGAGCAAGATCACGTCGTTGTCGCAGTCAAGGCGGATCTCCCGCACGTTCTGCACGTGGCCGGATTCCTCTCCCTTGCGCCAGAGCTTGCCGCGCGAACGCGACCAGTACACCGCCCGGCCCGTCGCCGCCGTCTCCTGAAGCGATTCCCGGTTCATCCAGGCCAGCATCAGCACCACGCCCGTCTGCGCATCCTGCGCGATGACGGGAATCAGCCCGTCGGGCGTCCACCGCAGCGCCTCCAGCCAATCTGCCGCCATCGTCCGGCCCCTATTCCCGCATTTCAATATGGCGCGCCGCCAGGTAAGCCTTGGCCTGGCGCACCGTAAACTCGCCGAAGTGGAAGATGCTCGCGGCCAACACAGCATCCGCATGCCCTTCCACAATGCCGTCCGCGAGATGCGCGAGGGTTCCGACCCCGCCGCTGGCGATGATGGGAATGTCGACGGCATCGGCCACCTGCCGGGTCACCGCGAGATCGAATCCGTTGCGGGTGCCGTCCCGGTCCATGCTGGTAAGAAGAATCTCGCCGGCACCTAGGGCTTCGACCTGCTTCGCCCACGCCACGACGTCGAGGCCGGTCGCCTTGCGACCGCCGTGCGTGAACACCTCCCAACGGGGCGCCCCGGGGCTTCCGACCTGCTTGGCGTCGATGGCGACCACCACGCATTGCGACCCAAAACGCGAGGCCGCTTCTTCGATGAGCGCCGGATGCTGGACGGCGGCCGTATTCATGCTGACCTTGTCGGCGCCGGCCGACAGGAGCCGCCGCACGTCATCGGCCTTGCGCACCCCGCCGCCGACGGTGAGCGGGATGAAGACCTGCGCCGCCACCTCCTCGATGACGTGCAAGATGATGTCGCGTTCATCGCTGCTCGCCGTGATATCCAGGAAGGTCAGTTCGTCGGCACCCTGCTCGTCATAGCGCCGGGCGATCTCGACAGGATCGCCGGCATCGCGCAGCGCGACGAAGTTGACCCCCTTGACCACCCGGCCGGCGGTGACGTCCAGACAAGGAATGATGCGTTTCGCTAGGCCCATGCTCAAGAGTCTAAGTGTAACCTGCCGTCGCCAAAAAAGACAACGCGGTCGTTTGAAAAGACCTCACCGGGGCACACTCGTCAGGTCGGCCGGCACAACTGGTCGGCGAGCGTCTGCGCCTCGCCGAAGTTCAGGGTGCCCTGGTAGATGGCGCGCCCCGTGATCGCGCCGACGACGCCGTCCGACTCGACGGCACACAGCTTGCGCACATCCTCAAGATCGGTGATCCCGCCGCTTGCGATGACCGGCACCGTCAGGGAGCGCGCCAGATGAACGGTCGCGTCGATATTCACGCCGGAGAGCATGCCGTCGCGCCCGATGTCCGTATAGATGACGGCCTCCACGCCATACTCCTCGAACCGGCGGGCGAGATCAACCACATCATGGCCGGTCACCTTGGACCAGCCGTCCACCGCCACCTTGCCGTCCTGGGCATCGAGTCCCACGATGATGTGCCCGGGAAAGGCGTCACAGGCCTCATGCAGAAAGCCCGGATTCTTCACCGCCGCCGTCCCGATGATGACGTAGCTCACGCCATTGTCCAAATAGCGCTCGATGGTCCCGAGATCGCGGATGCCGCCGCCCAGCTGCACGGGAATCTCGCCGCCCACCGCCGCAGTGATGTGCCGGATGGCCTCTTCGTTGCGCGGCTTGCCGGCAAAGGCGCCGTTCAGGTCGACCAGGTGCAGGCGCCGGGCCCCCATCTGCAGCCAGTGCGTCGCCATGGCCGCCGGGTCCTCGGAAAAGACCGTCGCCTGATCCATCTGACCTTGCTTGAGACGGACGCATTGCCCCTCTTTGAGATCGATTGCCGGAATGATTAGCATGATGTTCTTCTCTGCCCCACGCACACCTTCTTCCCACTCACCACCTGATGCCCCCCCACAGCGGCCACCTCCCCGCTGCACCCCTGGGCGATGGATCCTCTTCCTTCGCCGGCCGGGCCGTCACGAACCTGCCGTCTCGGGGACCCGCCCATCCCACCGGGAAAAATTGCGCAGCAAGGCGAGCCCGGCCGCCTGGCTCTTCTCCGGATGAAACTGCACCGCAAAAAGACTTCCTGTTGCCACGGCGCTCGCGAACGGGAACGGATACGACGTGGACGCCGCCACGAGCGCCGGTTCGGCCGGCTCGACATAGTAGCTGTGCACGAAATAAAACCGCTCACCCGGCGCGATCCCTTCCCACAGCGGATGCGGGCGCGCCGGCGCCACCCGGTTCCACCCCATGTGGGGCACCTTCATGCGGTTTCCCCGCTCATCGACCATCGCCGCGGCCGGGAAGCGCACGACCCGCCCCGGCAAGATGCCGAGGCCATCTGCATCGCCTTCCTCGCTGTGCTCGAACAAGGCCTGCATGCCCAGGCAAATGCCCAGGAAGGGCCGGTGCCTCGCCGCCTCGATCACCGCCTCGCGCAAGCCGCGCGAGGCCAGCTCGCGCATGCAGTCGGGCATGGCCCCCACCCCCGGGAACACGACGCGTCCGGCCCGGGCGATCACCCGCGCATCGCCGGTGACCGTCACGGTGAGTTCCGGGGCCACGTGCTCCAGCGCCTTCGACACCGAGCGCAGGTTGCCCATGCCATAATCAACCACAGCGATATCAGTCATATTCTTCTTCGAAGCAGCGAAGTCACCGCCCGCCCCATCACAGCACACCCTTGGTCGAGGGCATGCCGTCGCCGGCGCGAAGATCCCGCCCCACAGCCTGCCGCAGCGCCCGGCCGAAGGCCTTGAAGACCGTCTCCGCCTGGTGATGCGCATTGGCGCCACGCAAATTGTCGACATGCAAGGTCGCCCCGGCGTGGTTGACGAACCCTTGAAAGAACTCCCGCACGAGGTCGACATCGAACTGGCCGATCCACGCCCGGACAAACGGCACATGGTACTCGAGCCCCGGCCGGCCGGACAGGTCGATCACGACGCGCGAGAGCGCTTCATCGAGCGGCACATAGGCATGCCCGTAGCGCGCGATCCCGCGCTTGTCCGCCAGCGCGCGATGGAACGCCTGCCCCAGCGTGATGCCGACGTCTTCCACGGTATGGTGGGCGTCGATCTCGAGATCGCCCTCGGCCTGGACGGAAAGATCGATCAAGCCGTGGCGGGCGACCTGGTCGAGCATGTGATCCAGGAACGGCACGCCGGTGTTGAGCTCGGACACGCCCGTCCCATCCAGATTCACCCGTACGCTGATCCGGGTTTCCTGCGTCTCCCGGCTGACTTGTGCCTCACGCGTCATGACGAATGGCCCATCGGTTCAAATGATGACGTCTGCTTGCGGCGGGCAAGCGGTCCTGATGCCCCCCAGCCTGCCACGACAATACGATAATGCCTTCTGGCGGCATTGGGCAATGGTTTTCATTCAGTCGCACGCGCCTGAGCACCGAAGAAGGCGCACCCTTGCGACGCGTCAGCCCTGAATGCGGAATTCCGCCGACTGCGCATGGGCGTGCAGTCCCTCCCCATAAGCCAGCGTCGCCGCGATGCGTCCGAGCCGGGCCGCCCCTTCCTTGGACACCTGGATCAGGCTCGTGCGCTTCTGGAAGTCGTAGACGCCGAGTGGCGAGGAGAAACGCGCCGTGCGCGAGGTGGGCAGCACGTGATTGGGGCCTGCGCAGTAGTCGCCTAACGCCTCGCAGGTCATGCGCCCCATGAAAATCGCGCCGGCATGCCGAATTCGGCCGACCCACGCGCGCGGTTCCTCCACCGACAGCTCCAGATGCTCCGGGGCGATCCGGTTGGCCAGATCGATCGCTTCGTCCAGCGTCTTCACTTCGATCAGCGCGCCACGGCCGGTGAGCGCAGCCTCGATCACAGGGCGGCGCGGCATCTGCGCGATCAGCCGATCCACCGCGGCCTGGACCCGGTCCAGGAAATCCCGATCCGGCGAGATCAGGATGGATTGCGCCAATTCGTCATGTTCGGCCTGGGAGAAGAGGTCCATCGCGATCCAGTCGGGATCGGTCCGTCCGTCGCAGATGATGAGGATCTCGGAAGGACCGGCCACCATGTCGATGCCGACCACCCCGAACACACGCCGCTTGGCAGCAGCGACATAGGCATTGCCCGGCCCGACGATCTTGTCCACCTGAGGAATGGTCTGCGTCCCGAAGGCGAGTGCTGCCACCGCCTGCGCGCCGCCCACCGTGAACACGCGGTCGACGCCGCACACGCAGGCCGCGGCAAGCACCAGTTCGTTCATCTGGCCACCCGGTGTCGGCACCACCATGATGAGCTCGCCCACGCCCGCCACCTTGGCCGGAATCGCATTCATCAGCACGGAAGAAGGGTATGCCGCCTTCCCTCCGGGCACGTACAGGCCCACCCGGTCGAGCGGCGTCACCTGCTGGCCGAGGAGCGTGCCGTCCGGCTCTTCATAGGTGAAGGAGGACAGCAGCTGGCGCTCGTGATAGCGGCGGATGCGGTCGGCCGCCTCCTCGAGCGCGGAACGCTGGGGAGCCGGCAAGGCGGCCAGGGCGGCCGCCAGGCGCGCGGCAGGCACCTGGAGTTCGGGCGCGCTGCGCGCCGCCACCTGGTCGAACCGCTGCGTATACTCGAGCAAGGCCGCATCGCCGCGCGTCTTCACGGCCGCGAGAATCTCGCCCACGACCGACTCCACCGCGGGATTCTGGGCGCCCTCGAACGCGATCAGGGCTTGGAACAACGGCTCGAAATCGGTTTGAGCCGTGGACAGTCGTTGAATCTTCAGCATGGCGATGGGAGTTCGGGCAAACGGGGGGATCGGAATCAAGTTCCGGACATTATAAGCCTTTTTGCCGCGGTGGAACATGGCTGCGGGCCGGCCCGCGCCGGTCCATGACCTTGCGCGAGCGGCGCGCCTTAGGCGACGGACACCCCACCGGATTGGGCGACCGCGCGTGCGAATGAAGCCAGGATGGGCTGAAGGCGCGCGCGCTTCAACTTGAGCGCGGCCTGATTGACGATGAGGCGCGAACTGACGCTCGCGATCTCCTCGACCGCCACCAATTGGTTCGCAGCCAGGGTGCGTCCGCTGCTCACCAGGTCCACGATCGCGTCGGCAAGGCCGACGAGCGGTGCAAGTTCCATGGAGCCATACAGTTTGATCAGGTCGACGTGCACCCCCTTGGCGGCAAAATGCTCGCGCGCGGTCCTGACATATTTGGTCGCCACCCGCAACCGTGCGCCCTGGGTCACTTTTTGTGCGTAGTCGTACCCCTCGCGCACGGCCACCATCATGCGGCAGCGGGCAATGTTGAGGTCCAGCGGCTGGTAGAGTCCCGCACCGCCGTGTTCATCCACCACATCCTTGCCCGCGATGCCGAGATCGGCCGCGCCATGCTCGACGTAGGTGGGCACATCGGTGGCCCGCACGATGATGAGCCGCACGTCGGGACGATTGGTCTCCAGGATGAGCTTGCGCGAGCGCTCGGGGTCGTCCGCCGCCACGATGCCGGCAGCTTCCAGCAGCGGCGCCGTTTCTTCGAAGATCCGCCCTTTCGACAGGGCAATGGTGACACCGGTCATGATGGTCCGCGTTCCGTTGGACTGGGCAGGCATTGTACCAGAATGCCGCCGCCCCTGGCTCCAACCCGACTTTTTGACCCGGGTGAATCTGCTCTCCGAGATCTTTTCTGCGGAAACATAACGACAAGTGGCCCTGCGGGACAGGGTCTGGGAAAGGCGTATGGCGTACCCGTGATCATCGTCGCGGGGTTGTGGACATGGCGCGCCGCGCTGAGTGTCAATTTGGCGCCACGAACGCCTGTTCCGCGCGACGCTCACCAACCTCGACCAGAGCCCCGTGCCGTGTCCTCTGGCGCATTGAGGCGCCGGAGAGGGCGAGTCGCCAACACCGAGACAACGGCCGCAGAACAGGCTTTGGCCCTTCCTGGGGCCTGCCACGAGCACGAGTGCGCCGCATGTTTGCACATCGGGAGGCAGGCTGTCGCCGTGAACGGGATCGGGCCGCAGAGTCCTCGTCGCCCATGTCGGAACGCAACGCGCGCATGACCGGGGGCGCGGCGGCGGTTTGTGGGCAATAAAGGGTAATTTTCACGGCGTCTGCGGAAGGATCCGGGCGTCCATCGCTCATCGTCCTCCGAGAAGGGAGGCCGTCGGCGGTCCACCGGCTCAATGTCTCGAGGTCGCGCCCACCGCCGCGCCGGTCAGGCGTTCCCGCGTGCCCGGCGGATGCGTGCGCACAGCTGCGAGAGCTTGCCTTCGATGCACTCGTAGCCGCGGTCGATGTGGTAGACGCGGTCCACCACGGTCTCGCCCTGGGCGATCAGCCCCGCGATGACGAGGCCCGCCGAAGCGCGCAGGTCGGTCGCCATCACCGTGGCCCCGCTCAAGGCGGACGTTCCGCGGATCACTGCCGCGTTGCCTTCGACCTCGATATCTGCGCCCATCCGCTTGAGTTCCTGAACGTGCATGAAGCGATTCTCGAAAATCGTCTCGGTGATGAGCGAGGTTCCTTGCGCCACCGTGTTCATCGCCATGAACTGGGCCTGCATGTCGGTCGGGAAGGCGGGATAAGGCGCCGTTCGCAGGTTGACCGCGCGTACCGGCTGCCGCATCTCGAGCGTGATCGCGTCGGGGGCGGCCTCGATCGTCGCGCCGGCCTCGCGCAACTTCTCGAGCACCGCTTCCAAGTGGTCCGCGCGCGCCTCCCGCAGGCGGACCCGCCCGCCGGTAGCCGCGGCCGCCACCAGGAAGGTGCCCGCCTCGATGCGGTCCGGCATCACCCGGTACTGGGCGCCATGGAGTCGCGGCACGCCCTCGATGCGGATCACATCGCTGCCCGCGCCTTCGATCCTCGCCCCCATGGCGGTGAGGCACTGCGCCAGATCGACCACCTCGGGCTCGCGCGCGGCATTCTCGATCACGGTCGCGCCATCGGCGAGGGAG
>JAKAFK010000156.1 GCA_021817985.1 Pseudomonadota bacterium
GAACGGACGAAGGCTGCATGGTGCACCTGCTAGGGCGTCGCGCATAGGAAATCCAGTTCCGTCTATGGAAGTAAAGTTCCCTCAAAGGAAATCTAGGTGCGCAGCACCCAGCCCCGGCGAGCAAGGAATGGCCTGCCGCGGCGGCGGGCAGCCAATTGGGTGCTGCGGCCACCGGAACCACGAACGGAGAAAGCCCGCCGTATTGGAGCAAGCACTTCCACACCACAAAGCGCTAGTCTGACGCGCCATCGATTGACCAGCTTTCAAAGTCAGCACCTCGGCCGGAGCGGGCATTGGGCGCTGCCAGTGGCGATGACGGCAATGGTGTGGTCAGCAGCCACCGGCAACGTCGGCCTCGAAGATTGCGGCTTTCCGCGCCATCGCACCGGCTCCTTCGACTGGGTGCAGATTTCCGACCTCAGCCTCCGAAACGGTCACACCGAACATACGTATTCTGGTTCACAATCCAGCCAATGATCGACACGGCGCCTTCGATCTGAAAGCTATCGTGCCGGTACGGGTTGTGCTCCTACTCTTGATGCCAGGGCTTGTGGCGTGACAAGATGGGGCACTGGGTTTCCGGGCATTTTATCTTTGCATGCAAGCGAGGCACAAGCCGGCAAGCCCATGATGCACTTGCGTTTTCTGAAGATTCGCGTGACCAGAATATTCCGCACCGCTCATTTTATTCGACATGATCTGCGGGATACATTACGTTCGGTGTCCTGAAAGGACCTCAGCGGGCGGAGGATGAAGCGTGTACATAACGATCCAAAAAGCAAGAGAAATCAGGGACGCACAAAAACTTCTGCTTGGGAAGCTTCATGAATCGCTCCCTTTGGCGAGGGCCACCTTCACCATCGGCTATCAGGGAGGCAATTTTGATGCCGAGGACCTCCGTTCTAACGGCCGTGTCTGGTTTGTGCACCGTGTTGACAGAGACTCCAGTGTCAAGCGGAACTGGAATGCATTCGGTGACGCGAGCGATCTGCGTCCGAATGGCTCAAACAAAATTATCGTCGAGACGAATGTGGCCCTAGACGGCAAGTCAGGGTTGGTCGCGGGCCTCTTTGTCAAGGACAGCGAGTCGGGAAATCGTCTTCTAATACATAGCGGCAAGATTGGAGGCGGCAAAAAGGGGATCGGCAAGTCTGCTTTTTTGGCTTGGTATAAAGGCCGCACAATCGAGTACGCGCCTAGTTCCAGGGACAAGACGATGCTTCGAGGCATCTTAGTCGCTGACCTTGACTCTAATCTGGTTGTGGAGCAAGTCGAGAATTTCGTGCGTGCGGTACGCATATTCAAGCAGGGTGAGGCCGAGCAAGAAACGGATGGTCTCTCTGACGATGAACTCCGAAAAAGGGCAGACAAAGCGGCGGGAAAAAAGCCTGGCGCAAAGGCGACTTCGGGAATAGCCTTCGATAGGGACATTTATATTGCGGCTTACGCGAAGAGACGGGCCAAGGGAAAGTGCGAGCTATGCAAGGAGCCGGCGCCCTTTGAGAGTGCAGGAAAGCCGTATTTGGAGTGTCACCATATTCAATGGCTCGCTCACGGCGGGTACGACAGTCGAGAGAACACGGTTGCGCTTTGCCCAAATTGCCACAGGAAGATGCACATAGTTGGGGACTCAAAGGACATTGCCCTTTTGAAGAAACGTGCGAAGGGCACGCGGTGATGACGCCGAACAACACGTTCCACCCGACGTCCAAGCCTCCGCGGCTTCGCCGTTCCGGCAGAGCCGCGGGTGAACGTGAGCGTTAGGCATCAGGTTTCGCATGAGTACTCTTTTCCTATTCGGCGCGGGCGCAAGTTTTGGCAGTGGGCCGTGCTCACCTAATCCGCCACCGCTTGGGGGGGAACTCTTCGGCGAGCTTCGAAAAGGAGGTGGCGTAGCCGCGCGTGTAAGCGAAGACTTAGCTGAACTATTTCGACGTGACTTCGAAGCAGGCATGGATCGCTTCTGGCGAGACCACAACACATGGACGTCCGAACTCTTGCGTGACATGGCTCGCTATTTTGCGGTGTTTGAGCCAAGCGAAGGAAATCACTACATGGCACTCATTGCCGCCTTGGGAGGAACCCGTAAGAAAGCCGTCTTTGCAACGACGAACTATGACTTATTGATCGAACACGCAATTGTTCGCTCAGGTTTTCTGATTTCATATGGCGGTCTCCCCGCTGTGCCTCGGAATATCCCAGTTCTCAAGATTCATGGTTCCTGCAACTTCCTTCCAGATATGGGTACTGGTGGAATTAGAGGAATTGGCTTCGATATGAGTCAGGCCGGCGAAGGAGCAGGAATACTTGCTGCCCGATTCGAGTGGCGCGCTCAAAGCGGGAAATTATGGAATTCTGTGCGACTCAAGACGCAATCGGACCAGCCCTTGCGATGTATCACTCAAGCAAGCGCGTCCTGTACTCCGCCGCCTTCGTGAAGGGCCAGCAAGATGCCTTTCTGGCGTCCGTGAAATATGCTTCCCGCATTTATCTGATTGGCCTTCGCGTACATGCGGTCGACGAACACATCTGGCAGCCACTAGCGGCGACAAAGTCCGCGTTGTTCTATGTTGGCCGAGAGCCGGAAGACTTTCATCGATGGGCCGGGGAAAATCTACGTAAGTCAGCTTTCAGCATCGCAAACTCGTTCGCCGAGGCTTTACAGATTATTGCATCTCATCATGGTTCATAATTCGTCAATGCCCAACCCATCATTTCATCGGACTGCGCGAAAAGCCGCGCAGTCCGATGAATTCAAACGTTGACCGATAAGTTGTGAAGACCAGTCATCTGAAGCGGTCAGCCTGAAAGACGGCTTAGGCCGAACTGCGGCCCTTGACCAGCAAGGCGCTATTCGGCGCAACCGCTGACTTTCGTGGCCCAGCCGAGTGAACACGCAGAACGTCGGCAGTGGCGCCGCAGTATGCGCTGGCCGGCTGCTCGAACGCCCGCTGGGGCTCAGGTCGGCGCGTCAAGCAGCTCGGTGCCGTAGGAGTTGTCGATCAGGCACAGCCAGCCGGCGTTCGGGTCCAGCCGGAATACGTAGGTGGAACGGCGAGTGGCTTGCCAAGGCCATGCGCGACCTGGGGCGCTGCATGCCGGGGGGGCTGGCGCTCGGCCCCCGCGGCAATCTGCTGGTGGGCTGCAGCGACGACGCGGTCGCCGCCGGTTTCAAGGCAGTTTCATTACTGCTCGATCCCGTTTCGGGCAAGATCCTGCGGACTTTCCATCAGGTTGGCGGCTCCGACGAAGTCTGGTTCGACTCCGCCAGAGGTGACTTTGTGCTCGCGGCGGTGGCCAATCCAGGTGGCCCGGTATTGGGCGTGATCGACGCGCGCCGACCGCATTGGGTCGAGAACATCCCCAGCGGTCGGCACGCCCATTCGGTGGCCGCGGATCCAGACAATGGCCGTGCCTTCGTGCCGGTGGCCGCGGGCGACAAGACGTGTCCCCGAGGCTGTGTTGAGGTCTTCAAACTCAAGAATTGACTTCACGGCCGGACCGACCTCTGGACGCGCGGTTGCCGATGCAGCC
>JAKAFK010000157.1 GCA_021817985.1 Pseudomonadota bacterium
CGATGCCCTCGAGCGTGTCGAACAGAGTCGGCATCAACCCAGTCCCTTGGCCTTGAGGAGGTCGCGCGACTCGGAGAAGTTCTCGTGGACGCCGACCTTGCGCGCCGACAGGCCGAGCGCCATGCCGAGCAATTGCGTGAAGTACAGGATCTTGACGTTGGTCTTCTTGCCGAACACCTTTTCCGCCCGGGCCTGGTGCATTTCCAGCCCGGAGTGGCACGTTGGGCATTCCGTGGCAATCACTTCGGCACCGCACGCTTCGGCCGTGGTGAGGATGTTCAGCACGAGCCGCGTCGAGGTGTCGCTGTCCGAGAGCGTGTGCGCACCGCCACAGCACGCGGTCTTCAGCGGGAACTTGACGTTTTCCGCGCCCGCAGCGGCCAGGATGTCGTCCATGAAGTGTGGCTTGCTGGTCGACTCCGAGCCTGGGCCCTGGTCCTTCTCGGGGAAGATGTGGCGCGGACGCACGTACATGCAGCCATAGTAGTTCGCGACCTTCAGCCCGTTGAGCGAGTTGCGGACGCGTTTGCGCAATTCCGTCTCGCCGACGGCGTCCTTGATCCACTCGAGTGCATGGATGGTCTCAACCTTGCCGGCCTCGTACGGCTGCTCGCCGGACTTCTCCGACAACCTCGCGACCGTCTCCCGCGAGCCCGCGTCATGGGCGAGGTCGTATTCGGCCTTCTTGAGATTGTGGTAGCAGCCGTTGCAGGGCGCCATCACGGTCTTGAACCCCATGTCCTCGGCGATCTTGAGATTGCGGGCTGACAGGAATGTCTGCAGCTTCGGGTCGACGTTCTTGACCTCCATGGCGCCGCAGCAGTTCCAGTTGTCGAGTTCGACCAGATCGAGGCCGAGCGCCTTGCCGACCTCCTTGGTCGAACGGTTGTAGCCATGCCCCGTGCCTTCCAGCGCGCATCCGGGGTAATAGGCGACCTTCTGGTACTTGTCGGTCATGAATGGGACTCCGTGGGTTGTGCCGCCAGACCCAGTGCGCGGCGGTGCCTGGCGTTCTGCTCTGCGACGTATTCGTTGATGGCGGCGCGCTTGCGTCCCCAGTTGCGGGTGCTCGGGTGGATGATCCCGGCGAGGCCGAGCCGCATGAGCAGGCCCACCGGCATGCGCGAGACCAACCCTTTCACCATGGCCACCAGCCAGGGCTGTGCCAGCTCCTGGCCGGTCCGGGCGAAGAACTTCCGCATCAAACGGCCTTCCTCGATCTTGCCTCGGGCGAATACCTGTCCGGAAAACGCCTCGTCGAAGATCACCGACGGCTTCTCCGGGACGTAGCCCTTGAGTTCCAGCCAGTGGGCCGTGGCATGCATCACGGCCTCGGGCACCACGTCGCGGGGGCAGGCATAGGTGCATTTGTTGCACGAGACGCATTGCCAGATGATGTCCTTGTCCCGCACGAGCTCGCTCTCGAGGCCAAGCCGGATCAGGTAGATCCAGTAGCGCGGATTGAAGTCCGGATTGAGCATGTTGACCGTGCAGGCATTGGTGCACGAGCCGCACTGCCAGCAACGATGGATGTTCTCGCCGCCCGGCAGCGCCGCGATTTCATCCTGCAGGCTCTCGTTGTAATCCGCGATGACGCGCGTCTGGATGAAGGTGCTCCAGTCGCCGGAGACGTCCACGCCCTCGAGATCCAACTTGTCCTTGCGGAGCAGGTTCTCGGGCCGGATCAGATGTTTTTCATGGATCGGCATGCAGGGTCCTCATGCGTTCAATTGCAGCGGCGGCGCCAGCTGCGCGGTCATGGACTCGGGAAGCTTCACTTTCATGCGGATGCCGTCGCGCTCGCAGCAATCGAGGCCCAGGAGGCGCCGCGTATGCGCCATGGCGTCCTCGGTCCCGGCGAAATCGCCTTTCAGGAACGTGCTGCCGCGGTCGTTGATGTAGCGGGCATAGATGTGCGCACACAGCAGGTCCTGCATCAGCGCGAAATCGCGATAGACGCCGTTGTCGCGCAGGAAGGACTGGAGTTCGCCCTGCAGGGCCGCGAACGTGGCGTGGCTGTCGCCGATGATGCGGGGATCGAGCGGCGCCCCCTCCTCGAACCAGATTTCCCGAAGGACGCCGCTACCCGTGTGGGCATCCCACATCCAGCGGGTCATCAGCGGCACGTCCTCGGGCGCGCTGAAGTGCAGTACTTCGGCCGCAAGGTCGCGGACCCAGCGCATGCCGCGATCCCCGGGGAAGCCGGCGATGAACGCATCAAGCCGCGACTGCACGGTGCCCTCGGGCTGGAGCAGCACCAGCAGCCGGCGGTGCAGGTCGGCGAACTCGTTCTGCTCCAGCCACGCGCCGATGCGGCGCCGTACCGTCGGCATGAACGTGCACAGCCCGAGGAAGCGGGGGAGGTCCAGCGCGGCGCTCTGCTTGCCGGAGAACCACTCCGCGAACAAGCCCGCCTTGAACCGGAGTACGGTCAGATAGGCCTCGATCCCGCCGCCCGCTTCGGCGGCCTTGGACAGATCCTCCAGGCCGCTGTGCAGCGATGCCCCGCTCAATTCGAGCGTGGGCAGCGCGACCTTGGGTGCGGCGGGCGGGCGCGACGAGAACATCCGGCGATCCTCAGCCCGCCAACGCCTTCGGCTGCAGCGATGCCAGCGCCGCCATCGCGGCGGACTGGCCCTGCGCGATCGAATCGTCGATGGTCTCCGGGCCGAGTGCGGAGCCGGCCACGAACACGCCGGGACGCGAGCTGCCGCCCATGGCGCGGTAGGTGGCCGCGCGCTGCAGGTAGCCATGCTTCTCGAGTTCGACGCCGAACACCTTCGAGATCGTCGGATTGTCGACGTTCGGATCCATGCCGATGGCATGGACCACCATGTCGAAGGGGATGGTGATGGGGCGCTTGACCAGGGTGTCCTCGCCCTTGACGATCAGGCGCTTCCCGTCCGAGGTCACCTCGGCGATTCGCGCCTTGATGTACTTGACGCGGAATTCCTCCTGGCTCTGCCAGTAGAACTTGTCCTCGTAGAGGCCGAAGGTGCGGATGTCCATGTAGTAGATGTACACGGCGCACTTCGGTAGCTCCTCGCGGATCTCCATGGCCAGGTTGGCGGAGACGGTGCAGCAGATCTTCGAGCACCACTCGCGCCCGATCTGGCGGTCGCGCGAACCCACGCACAACAGGATCGCCACGCGCTCGGGCACGCGCCCGTCCGACGGGCAGCGCACGCCCTTGCCGGAGGAAATCATCTGCTCGACCTGCGTCGTGGTGACGACGTCGGGGTAGGTTCCGAAGCCCCATTCGGGCTTGTTGACCGAGTCGAAGTGCGTGAATCCCGTGCACAGGACGGCCGCACCCACGGTGCGCTGCTGGCCATTGGAGAGCGTGGCGGAGAACGCGCCCGGCCCGCCCTGGAACTGGGTCACCTGGGTGCCCGTGAAGACTTCGATGCCGGGCTTGCCGCTGACGCGCTCGACCATGCCGCCGATGGCGTCCTTGGCCCACTCGCCCGAGGGCACCAGCTTGGCGTAGCCGGAGAGGATCGGCGCCCCGCCGAGTCGCTCGGCCTTGTCGAC
>JAKAFK010000011.1 GCA_021817985.1 Pseudomonadota bacterium
TCCGATCTAGGTCTTGTGCGCGGAAAACGACATCAGGTCCACCTTGAGCCGCGACAGGTCGATCGCCTCTTTTCCAGTCGACTGGGCCGCATCGACGTGGAAGATGATCCCCCGGGCGCGGCAAATCTCGCCGATCGCCGCGATGTCCTGGATCACCCCGATCTCATTGTTCACATGCATGACCGACACCACGATGGTATCCGGGCGCAACGCCGCCTCGAGGGCCGCGAGATCCAGCAGGCCATCGGGCTGCGGGTCAAGATAGGTCACCTCGAATCCTTCGCGCTCGAGCTCGCGCAGCGTGTCGAGAACGGCTTTGTGTTCCGTCTTGACGCTCACCAGATGCTTGCCCTTGCCCTTGTAGAAGTGGGCCGCCCCCTTGAGGGCAAGGTTGTCCGATTCGGTGGCACCGGAAGTCCAGATGATCTCCTTGGGATCGGCGCACACGAGCTCGGCCACCTGCGCCCGGGCCGTTTCCACCGCCTTTTCCGCGGTCCACCCAAAAACGTGCGAACGGCTGGCCGGATTGCCGAAGTAATCCGTCAGGTACGGGATCATCTTGTCGGCCACCCGCGGGTCGACCGGCGTCGTCGCCGAATAGTCCATGTAGATTGGCAGCTTCACCATCACACTCTCCACTCTTGATATCCGTCGGCCCGCAAAAGGCGCCACAGGAAGTTGCTTGTTCATTGTCAATCCGCTGCTTGACCTACCCGCACTTCAAGCGGTCCCCGCATGCCCCTGCATGGCGTCCCGCTGGTCGGCCAGAACGGCGATATTGCGTGGCGCCTGGCCTTCCACCAAATCCTCCAGCGTGATCGAGGAAAGATACTCGAAGATCTTCGCGTTCAGGTTGGTCCACAGTTCATGCGTCATGCAGCGGCTCTCGTCGCGGCAGTTTTCCCGCCCGCCGCATTGCGTCGCATCGATGGGCTCATCCACCGCCTGGATGATGTCGGCCACCGACACCCCGCTCATCGGCCGTGCCAGGCAATAGCCGCCGCCGGGGCCCCGCACGCTCTCCACCAGTGCATGGCGTCGGAGCTTGCCGAACAGCTGCTCCAAATAAGACAACGAAATCTTCTGCCGGTCACTGATCCCGGCCAATGTCACCGGCCCCTCCCCGTGTCTTTGGGCCAGGTCGATCATCGCTGTCACTGCGAAACGCCCCTTGGTTGTCAATCGCATGTCTTGCCCGCCTCTGAGGAAACACTTAAAATCGACACGGCAGACTATACAATACCCGATTAAATTGGTCAACTATTAATCGGTCGGCCGCACTTTCAGTCCACGATCTTATTGAGATAGGCCGGATCAAACGCCGGTTTTTCGGCCTGCCCCGCTTCGACCGAGGCACCCAGGCGCTGCAACTGCTCGATCAGCCGCTCGATCCGCAAGTCCGTTTCCGCGCTGTGATCGATCAGCCCGTGGATCGCCTTGACGATGGGATCGCTCATGTCCTGGCTGATGGCGTAAGCGCTAAAGCCAATCGTCTCGGCCTTCTGCGCCTTGCGCTTCTCATGCTCGGCATCGACGATGCGGGCGGGAATGCCCACCGCTGTTGCCCCCGCCGGGACATCCTTGACGACCACCGCGTTGGAACCGACCTTGGCGCCGTCGCCGATGATGATCGGCCCGAGAATCTTGGCACCGGCACCGACCACCACGCCGGTGCCCAGGGTGGGGTGCCGCTTGCCCTTGTTCCACGTCGTCCCGCCCAGGGTCACGCCGTGGTACAAGGTCGTGTCATCGCCGATTTCGGCGGTCTCTCCGATCACCACGCCCATGCCGTGATCAATGAACACGCGCCGTCCCACCTTCGCCGCTGGATGGATCTCGATGCCGGTGAGCCAGCGCGCCAGATAGGACACGTAGCGGGCCAGCCACCGGAAGCGCCAGCCCCAAAGCCGGTGCGCCAACCGATGGAAGATGATCGCGTGAATGCCGGGATAGGTCGTGAGGATTTCCCAGGCGGAACGGGCGGCCGGATCCCGCTCGAAAACCACCGACACGTCTTCCCTCAGCCTGTTGAACATCAGTGCTCGCAACGCCCTCTAAAACTTCAGTATGCAATACCCGACTATTTTTCTCTACTTTTCTGCACGGCGGTCAGAATGCCTCGCAGAATGTTGACTTCCTCTCGCTCCAGCCGCGTGCGCGCAAAGAGCCGCCGCAACCGCTCCATCAGCCGCTTGGGGGCGTGCGGATTGAGAAAGTCCACACGCACCAGGACCTCCTCGAGGTGCGCGTAGAAGCGCTCCACGTCCTCGAACGGAGCCAGCGGCGCGGCCGCCGACGCTTCCGCCCGGACGCCATCGCGCCCTCCCGCCAGACGAAGCTCGTAGGCGAGGATCTGCACGGCGGCCGCCAGGTTGAGCGATGAGTAGGCGGGATTGGCCGGAATGTGCACGAGCATCTGGCACAACCCCACGTCGGCGTTGGACAGTCCCGACATCTCGGTCCCGAACACCACGGCCACAGTGCTCTCCCCCGCCTGGGCCACCAACTGGGCCGCCCCCTCCCGCGCGTCGACGGCGGGCTGGGCCAACTCCCGCCGACGGGCACTCACCGCCGCAGCCAGCACCACGCCCTCAAGCGCTTCCGCCAGGCTCCCGCAGACGTGCGCGCGCGCCAATACATCCTGGGCACCCGAGGCCATCGCGTCGGCCTGCGCATCGGGAAAATGCTTGGGCCTCACCAGATAGAGCGAGGACAACCCCATCGTCTTCATGGCCCGCGCCGCGGCGCCGATATTGCCCGGGTGGCTCGTGTGGCTCAGGACGATGCGCACGTGATCCAGCACGCCCGGTTTCGTCATCGCGCCAATCGCATTACAATAGCGGCCGGTCCATCCGTTACCCAACCCCTCTGATCGAAGGTCCCTTCATGCATCCCATGCTCACCATCGCGGTCAAGGCCGCCCGTCGCGCCGGATCCCTCATCAATCGGGCCTCCCTCGACCTCGATCTGATCACGGTCAAGCACAAAAGCGAAAACGATTTTGTCAGCGAAGTCGACCAGGCCGCCGAACAGGCCATCATCGATACGCTACTGGGCGCCTATCCAAATCATGCGATTTTAGCAGAAGAATCAGGGGAGCAGGGGGATTCGGAGTACCAGTGGGTCATCGATCCCCTTGACGGGACGACGAACTTTTTGCACGGTTTTCCGCAATACGCCGTCTCGATCGCCCTCATCCACAAACAGGCCCTCACCCACGCGGTCGTCTACGATCCGACCCGCAACGACCTTTTCACGGCCTCCAAGGGGCAAGGCGCCTTTCTCAACGATCGACGGCTGCGCGTGTCCAAGCGGACCAAGCTCAAGGACTCCCTGATCGGCACGGGATTCCCGTTCCGCGACTTTTCCTATCTCGACACCTACCTCGCGATGTTCCGCGACGCGGTGCAAAAGACTTCCGGCGTGCGCCGGCCCGGCTCCGCCGCGCTCGACTTGGCCTACGTCGCCGCCGGCCGCCTCGACGGCTTCTTCGAAATCGCGCTCAAACCTTGGGATATCGCGGCGGGCGCACTGCTCATCCAGGAAGCGGGGGGGCTTGTCGGCGACTTCGTCGGCAACGAGAATTTTCTTGCCCGCGGCAACGTCGTGGCCGGCAATCCGAAAATCTTCGTCCAGCTGCTCCAGATGCTCGACCCCCATTTGACGGACGCCCTGCGCCACTGACGCTTCGCTGCGGCGCACCGGTGCCGGACCTCAGGCAAGCCAGCGCTGCGCAAACCGTTCCGCCGGCTCCGGGTGCCCGAAATGGTAACCTTGCGCCGTCGGACACCCCAGATCAAGCAGTGCCTGCGCATGCGCGGCGCTCTCGACGCCTTCTGCGACCAGGTCCATCCCGAGGCTTCTCGCCATCCCGATGATCGCCCGTACGACGACATGGTCGTTGGGACTTTCCAGCATGCTGCGGACGAAGCTCACGTCGATTTTCAGGGTGCCGGCCGGCAGCCGGGAGAGATAGGCGAGCGAGGAAAAACCGGTGCCAAAATCGTCGATGGCCAGTGCAAACCCCTTTGCCGTCAACGTCTTCATCGCCTCGATGGTCGCCGCCCCGTCCCCTGCGAAGAGGCTTTCGGTGAGCTCCAATTCCAGGTCCGCCGGCGAGGCGCCCGCGGCCTCGACGATTCGAGCCGCCTTCAAGGCAAAATCGGGCACGCTGAACTGCGCGACGGAGACATTGACGCTCAGCCGGCCGGGAAATCGCAGGCCCGCGTTTCGCCAGGACAGCAATTGCCGGCTGGCGCTGCCAATCACCCAGTTGCCCAGCTCGGGCATCAGCCCGCGCTCCTCCGCGACGGGGATAAACTGGTCCGGGCCGATCCGTCCCAGGACGGCGTCATTCCAGCGAAGGAGCGCCTCGGCACCGACGAGCGTGCCGGAGGCGATATCGATCTTCGGCTGGTAAAAGAGCTCCAGCGCCTCTTCCAGCAATGCCGCCTGCAGGCGCCGGGCGATGTCCAGGCGCCGGGCGAACGCGGAACTCATCGCGGGCGAATAAAACCGGATGCCGCCCGACTCGGCATCGGCAAACTGGGCGGCGAGCCCGGCATCGGCATAGACCTCGTCGGGGGTCGCGCGCCCCTCCGGGTAGCGTGCAACGCCCACCTTGACCCCGAGCGAGACGGACAGTCCATCGACCAGCAGCTTTTCGGCGAGCGCGTTGCGGATCCGCTCCGCCGCCCGCTGCGCGGTGGCCTCATCGGCCTCGGGCACCGCGAGCGCAAACTCGCTGCCGCCGATTCGCGCAAGCTGCTCCCCAGGAGTCAAGATACCCGCCAGCCGATGCGCCGACGCCTTGAGCACGGCATCCCCCATGGCATAGCCCTGCGTATGGTTGATCTCCTTGAAGCGGCGCAGGTTCACGAAAATGAGTAACCCGCTCCCGCCGCGGTGAATCTCCTCTTCCAGAAACGCGGACAGGCCCGCGCGGTTGGCGACCTGGGTCACCGCGTCGACCCGGGCGGATCGGCGCAATTGTGCTTCGGCCCGCCGGTGAGCCTCGCGCAGTCGCAAGGTCTCGACGCCGAAGGCTATGTCGTCCGCAACCTCGACCAGGAGCCTGAGCTCATCGTCGTCAAAGGCATCGGGCACATCCGCATAAAGGGAAAGGGCGCCGAAGATCTGACCGTCGACTTTGAGCGGCAGCGCCGCCACCGACTCGATGCCGTGAGCCAGGGCCCGCTCGCGCCAGGGGGCATACGTAGGGTCCGATCGAATGAAGCGGCATACGACGGGGCGCGCATGCACAATCGCTCGCCCGGTGGGGCCATGCCCCAGCGGATCCTCCGCCCAGCTCACCGAGAGGGTCTCCAGATAATCGGCGGCCTGACCGGCTCGGGCCAAGACACGCACCGGCTTGCCATCGACTGCCTGAGCCTCCCCAATCCACGCGAGTCGGTAGCCTCCCGTCTCGGTGGCCAGGCGGCACACGTCCTGCAGGATGACGGTGCTCCCCGCCGATCGCAAAAGGATGCGGTTGCTGCCGCTCAAAAACGCCAAGGCGCGCTGCACCCGTTCAAGGGTATGCAGCGTGGTGACGTCGATCAGGCAGGCCAACCCATATTCTTCGCCGCCATCGGCGACTTTCGTCAGGGAAATGTCCGCGGGAAAGCTCGAGCCGTTCTTGCGGCGCGCGAGGAATACCCGCCCCGTATGCATCCCCCGCCCCACGGAACGAGTGAACCATGCGCGCACCATTTGCTCGTGCTTGGCGCGCATTTCCTCCGGCAGCAGGATCCCGAGCGGGCTGCCGATCAGATCGGAAGGCGGGTATCCGAATAGGGGAACGACATGGCGGTTGGCATGGCGGATCGTGCCGTCGCGGGATACGACGATCGCCGCGATGGGCAACAAATCGAGCAGGCGTTCGAGAACCATGGTGCGATGGGTCTCCCTTCCGTCCCAATTGTTTTTGTGTGCAACGGCACTTATATATGCCGCGAGTATAAGACAACGAAGTCGCACAATAAAGCACGCCGGCGCAAAAATGCAGTCCGAAGCCGGGGCGTCGTTGTGGCCCATCGCGCGTTGTGTTAAAAATAATCCTTTTATCGTCCTCAGCGGAGTGCTTCCGGCACCTCCGGCGCATTTGAAAGGGATGCGGTCACTTGCAGATAACCGTCAGCGAATTGATCGTCAGGTTCATGGAGCGCCTGGGGCTCACGCATGCGTTCGGCATGCCCGGCGCCCATATTCTCCCGATCTACGACAGCCTGTACGCGTCCAAGATCAAGACCGTGCTGGTCAAGCACGAGCAGGGGGCGGCCTTCATGGCCGGCGGCTTCGCGCGCGCTTCGGGAAGGATAGCGGCCTGCATCACCACGGCGGGCCCGGGTGCGACCAATCTGGTGACCGGGATCGCCAACGCTTACGCGGAGCGGCAACCGGTGCTGGTCATCACCGGCGAGACCTCCACCCATTTTTTCGGCAAGGGCGGCCTGCAGGAGAGCTCCGGCGAGGGGGGCAGCATCGATCAGGTCGCCTTGTTTGCAGGGATCACCCGCTACCACAAATTGGTCGAACGCACGGATTACCTGCCCACCGTCCTCAACCAGGCCGTCAAACATCTGCTCTCCAGGACACCGGGACCGGTCGCATTGAGCATCCCCTACAACGTGCAGAAGGAAACCGTGGATGCCGATGCCCTGGAACGGATCAGCTTCGCGCGTCCCCTTGACGAGCATGCGCTCCCGGCGCCCCACATCGATGAGAGCGTGGCACTGATCCGCGCATCGAGACGGCCCCTGATCATCGCCGGCTATGGCTGCCTCCGCTCGGAGGCGCAAGCACCGCTACGGCGCGTGAGCGAGCGTCTCGGCATCCCGGTCGCCAGCACCCTCAAGGCCAAGGGCGCGATCGACGAGCGATCCGCGTTGGCGCTCGGCAGCCTCGGCGTCACTTCCTGTGGTTACGCCATGCATTACCTGGAACACAAGGCTGACTTGGTGCTGGTGCTGGGGGCAGCCTTTGGTGAAAGAACGAGTTATGCCTGGGACACGCATCTGCTGGCGGGCAAAAAGCTCATCCAGGTGGACAACTGCGCGCAGCAGCTGGAAAAAACATTCCGCGCGGACCTCGCGGTACAGGCCGACCTTGGCGCCTACCTGCAGGCGCTCGATGCCGCCCTCGCGGCCCAGAGGGTTCCCGCGAAGGAACCGGCGGACATCGGTGCCTTCATCGCGGCCACCAGGGCCCGAACCGATGCGGCGGGCGAGGCGATCTTTGACCACCGATTCGACCATGTGCGCGCCTTTTACGGGTGGCTCGAACAACGCTTCCCAGACGGCCTCGCCCTATTCGACGACAACATCGTCTTCGCGCAAAATTTTTACCGGGTGTCCGCCAAGGACCGCTATTTCCCCAATACCGGCATTTCGTCGCTAGGCCACGCCATCCCGGCGGCCATTGGCGCCGCGGGCGAACTCGGCATGCCGGTATTTGCCGCAATCGGCGACGGCGGGTTCCAGATGTGCGCGATGGAACTCATGACGGCGGTCAATCACGGCATCGCGCTCAATGTCGTCCTATTCAACAACCGCACGATGGGGCTGATTCGCAAGAACCAGCATCACCTCTACCACGACCGCTTCATCGACTGCGATTTCACCAACCCCGATTACGCCCTGCTGGCACAATCCTTCGGCATCAGGCACTGCCGCCTGGAAAACGGGGCGCAGCTGGCGAAGCTGGCGACGATGGATTTCCGCCAGGGCATCAACCTCATCGAGATCGTGCTCGATCAGGATGCCTATCCGAATTATTCCTCACGACGTTAGCCTGCATGCCTGATCTCGCGACAACGCAGCTCGCGCGATGCCTCGCGCGCCACAAAGCCGCCCTTCCACAGCTTGCCCCGCCTGGCGCGGCACCGGCGGCGCTCCCGACGCCCGCCGACCCGAACGCGTTCGACGCGCTCATCGAGCGCTACGAGCACTGCTACCGTGCGCTGGAAAAGGCCATGTGGTCTTCGGGATCCGACTTCGCCGCACTCCTCGCCGACTACCAGGCCCTCTTCCGCGAGCAGGAGGCGCTGATTCTCCGGCGCGGCAATGACCAGCGCCACCATTTCCTCCTCGGCATCCCGGTGGCGGATCGTCCGTCCCACTTGCGCGCCTGCCTGGAAAGCCTCTACCAGCTGTGCACCCGGTACGACTATGGCGGTCACGCATCCGGGGTCTGGGACAAGATCCAGGTGGTCGTCGCCGAGGACAGTCGCCACGAACACCATATCCGCTCACACCTGGAATTGGTGGAAGAGTATCGGAAGAAAGGCTTGCAGGTCATTCATTTCGGGCTGGACGAGCAGTATGAACTGCTCCACGCGCTGCCCCAGGCTCAGCGCGAGCGCCTCGGCAGAGTGCTCACCTGCCAGCCACGGGAAAGGTTTTATCGCAAGGGACAAGCCGCCAACCGGAACCTGTGCTACCTCAAGTTCCTGCAACTGACGCAAGACAAGGCCAAGACGCTGTATTACCTCGTCGACAGCGATCAGCATTTCTGCGTAAACCGACGAACCGAGGCCGGCGAGGAGATCGTCTATGCGCTCAACTACTTCCACGTCATCGACCGGATTTTCCGCACCACCGGCACACTGATGCTCACCGGCAAGCTGGTGGGCGATCCCCCCGTTTCACCCTCGGTGATGGCAGCGAATTTCCTGGACGACGTCATAGCCTTCTTCGAGCGCCTGTCGACCCTGGACGGCCATGAACCGTGCCGGCTTCACGGTGCGCCAGGCCCCCTCCCGAGCGATGCCGCCTATCACGACTTGGCGGGGCTCTTCGGCTTCGAGGAGCGGGGGGCGACATTTCCCTATGCCTGCAGGCTATCCGGCGCCCACGACCATGCCGCCTGCCTGACGGCGTTCGCCCGGAACCTCAATACCTTCTTCTTCGGCGAACATCTGACGCGCAAGACCTGGTTTTCCTATGGCAGCGGTTTTGCACAGCTCGCGCCGGCGCGGACCGTTTATCCAGGCAATTACGTCGTCAACTACGCGGGACTGAAATACATCATTCCTTTCGGTCACTTGCGACTGCGCATGTCCGGCCCGACCGCCGGGCGGTTGATCGCCGCCGAAATCGGGGGACGGTTCGCCTCTTTCAACATGCCCAATCTCCATCGCCGCTCGACGGATGACGGATTGGGCGGAAATTTCCGTCCCGGCGTCGAACTGGATGGAGAGCGCCAGCACATCGATCTGTCCGACGAGTTCGAGCGTCAGTTCTTCGGCGACCTCATGTTGTTTTCGGCCGAAGAACTGGTCACGCAAGCGGACGTGACCCAGCCTTTCGCCCAAGATGTGATCGAGTCGATCGTTGCCCGGAAGGAGGGTGACTTGCTGGCGCGCTATCGCCAGAAACACGACGCGATCATCGCCAAGAGCAGGCAATTGCATGCGCTCATGTTCAACGCGGGACACTGGTGGCTGCACGTGCCGGAGCTCTCCGGCGCGCTCAAGCAGGTCCAGTCCTTCATCGAAAACATCGACCGCAATTTCGGCGAACATTCGGCCGCCTGGCGCGAGATCGAGTCCGCCGACCATCGCGCGGAGCGCAAACGACAGATCATCGAGGCGTTGATGGGTTACCGGGCCGAGCGAGAGGCCTGGGACAGCCTTTTCTAGCCGCGCGCGGGCGCTTGGCCGCGCAGGATCGGAAGGCGGGTCGAGAAGAGCGTGAGTACCGGGAGCGGTCCCATCACCGACATGAAGCCGTATGTGAACGCGCCGTCCCTGATCGATGCCGGAATAGCCGTGTGCTTGAAGACGTGCTGGACGGCGGCGAGCCCCTCCCCGGCCAGATCGCGATGCGCCACGTGGGTGAGGATCGGTCCCGAGATATCCACGCCGAAGATGAGCCCCAAGGACCGCATCATGTTGAGAAGTCCGCCGGCCAGGCCTGACTTGTCCTTCGGCGCAGCCCACAGGATGGCGCTGTTGTTGGGTAGGGTGAAAAAGCCCATTTCCATGCATGGGCTCGATACCGCGGTCAGGCCCGAGAGCGGCGGCTCGGTGAGCAGTTTCGCCGCCCTCTAGTCCTGAACCAGCGCATCGGCGGCATGCCCTGCAATCTGCCGGCGGCATTGCGCATACACTTCGGTCGCCCTTTGCAGCACGTCCGCCGGAATGGCAATATGGGCATAATCGCTGGGCGTCCTGTCGATCGCGCCGCGATGAATGCGTTCCGACGAGTCGCCCATGCGGGATTTTCCCGTGTGATCGAAGATCTGATACCGCTCGCTCAGCGGCGAATCCAGCTCCAGCCAGTCCGAGAGCACGCGAAGCAGCTTCTCCGGATCCCGTTGAAACAGCTCGGCATCATAGTAATAATAGGGGTTCCGGTCGGTCCGGCCGAAGTCGGCGAGTGCCTGGACGCGCGCAATGTAGTAGTCTGCCGCCTCGATGGGTGAGGCATAAAGATCCGCAACCTCCTTTTGCGCAAACAGATGCACGATGCTCTTGAGGGTGTGCTCCGGCCGCATCAAGGCAACCAGTATTTTCACTTTCGCGGGACCCAGCCGCTCGGGCTCGACCTCGTAATCGTTGTGGAGCAGCTTGTCGAAGATATACCGGCTGTTTTCCTTGAGCACATGGCTTTCCAGAAACCGTTCGACCTGCCTGTCCAGCGCAGAGGCATCCCGGTAGCTGATATGCATCTCATAGTAGCCGTTGATCTGCGGATGCGAACCGAGAATATGGCCCGCCAAGCTGGTGAAGGCACGCATATGGCTCAGCAGGAAAATTCTCGAAAGAGGCCTGGAAGCGTTCATGTGCACGCGGCTTGTCCATCCGTCGGCGGCCAGCGTTCGGGTGTCCGCCATCATTGGTTTACGGGAAACATCATAGGGGTCCGCAGGCGATTGCTCAAGTCATTCAAGACCTTGCAGACCTCACCCATGAAGCCACATATTGTTTAATAACAATATGTTACAATAACAATCCTGCACACCCTGAGAAACCCTGGCCCGCGTGGATCAAGCCATCCCCCAACACACGCCGATGATGCAGCATTATGGCGGAAACGAGAGGCATCCGATTGTTTTTGCGGGAGATTCACAACGCGTTGTCAAAAACTCTTCGCCTACGTGAGCCGCTCGGGAGCGGCTATTGGCGCGGGCCTCGTTGTAGTTTTGGACGACTTCGGCTGGTGATTATCGAGGCTGACGAGTTACCTCAGCGCGACGCTTCCCCGACTGCCCGCGCCCACTCTTGAAATTTGAGGATCTGCGCCGCGTCTTCCGCGCATTGCTCGGGCAATCGAGTTACGTCTGCGGACACGGCTGCTTCGGTGTGCACAGGAGCCACCCCGCTGCGGGGGGCACCATCAGCGATGCTGGCACCTGCGGAAGTGGTGCGCATTCGACCGGCGCTACCAGCGGCTGAGCCGCGCAGCCTTGCAATGCCGCACTGAATCCGAGAAGCCACAGAAGTTTTCGCATGATATCCATTCCTCAGTTTTGCGATTTGCGCCCGGTAAGCGGCCGCCACATCGGCGGCCGCCTGGTCGTGCTGTGCGACGATTTGTGCATTGCGAGCCTCTTGCTGCGCCGCACGCGCCGCGACCTGCGCTTTGTACTGCGCGATGCCCGCTTTAGCTGTCGCCAGCTCGTGCTGCACCAGGTCGACGTGTGCACGCTCGATGCCGGCCCAGGCGCCGAGGGCGGCCATGGGAATAGTCCACCAAAAGCGGCGAAGGATGGGTAAAAGGACGGTCCACATGGCCAAATCTCCTACATACCCTCGGGTCGCTTGTTGAGGCCCTTTTCGGCCAGGATCGCGGCCACATCATCGATGTGCAGACAGTCGCACATGCAGGCATAGGTGGAGTGACCACCCGCGTGCACAATATTGCCGTTGCAGTAGTCGTTGCCCGGCGTCGCGTCTTGCAACGTGCCGAAGGCCATAATCTCTCCGCCTTCCAACCGCACGATCTTGTCGCCGTTCTTCGCTTCTCGTCCATTTCTGTAATGCATTTCAGTTTCCTCCACGAAGTTTAAGCATCGCGCCAAGGCCGCCGAAAAGCGCCCCGATACCGATGCCGTATTGCTGCATGTCGAACGCCCGGTGCTGCCAGACCACCGAGTAGACGGCGAGACACAGCGCCACGAGGATTGCGAGGATCGCCATCACGCGGCCGTCATCAGGCGCACCACTCGCGTCGGCGAGCAAACTTTTTACCCATCCGGTCATCGGCAGTTCCTTTTCTTCGAGTCCTGATCCCTCTGCCAGTCATCGCGGCATTCCGGACAGCAGAAGAGTCGATCGGTCATTTCGCCGCGCCAGTGGCAGGCCCCGCACAGAACAAGCTCGGGCATGCGATATGCAAGCGCGAGATCTCTGTCCCGCGCTTCGATCTCGCTCGCTTTATCGAATTGATCCATCAGGCCATACTCACGCCGCCAGCATGGCAGTATGCATCCGCAAGCTCCGCAATGCTGTTCTCGTGCTGTCCATATCCGGCGCCCGGCAGAGATGCCCAGATGTTCGCGCAGAGGCGGATGGCATCATCGAGGTGGCCACCGCTGATCGCCTGGATGGCATTGCGCTCTTTGATTTGCTGGATGGCGATCTTGTCTTGCGAGATCGGCGCGAAGTCAGGGAGGTTGAGCTCGCGCTTGTAATAGTCGAAATATCGGGCAAGGAGCTGATAGCGTCCGGCAGCCGTCGAGTACAGCCCTGGCCGAACTTCGATCACTTCCCGCGGATGATCCGCGTAGCCTGCAAAAAGCCGCCCACCGACGAGGACGTTGTAGCCGTCATCCGACCCTTTGACCCGACTCGTGCCCTCACTCCATGCAATCATGTCGAGAAAAGCGCACATATTTTTGCCACCAGCCGATCCTGGGCTAATCCTGGGCATGATGAATCACCTCCACAAGCGAGAATTTGTACCCTTCCTTGCCATATCGTTGAGCGATCCACAAGGGCCACGGCAAATCGTGCTTGCCCTCGTCTTTCCCTGTGTGATGTTCTTTGCACAGCAACTCGCCGTTGACCGTCATATCGTCGACGAATGAATAGGGGTCGGCGGGATCGAATTTGCTCCAGTCGAAATTTCTGGCCGCCTCTCCCCACATCCCGCGCCGGCAATCGCGTTCGACGCGGCTCCAATCGATCATGTTTGCGAGAGAGCGCTCGATAGGATGGTGGTGCGCTTCAAGAGGATGACCGGATTCCTCGGCAGTGCGTCCGCAGACAAAACACCGGCCCTTCTCGCGCTCGACGAGTATTTTCTTCGTGTGCGAGAAAAGCGCCGTCGTGGTGCGCGGGTCATGGCCGGGGATGTTTACGTCCACACACAGGGTTTCGCGCTCTTCGTGCATCTGCTCTACGGTCACTTTTCGTCCCTCCAAGCCACGCCCTAATCTGCGCCAGCAGCTGGCGTCTGCGCGCCCATGCCCAAGTTTTCAATACGTCCATCCCGATGCCCCTTGCTGTCCGCATCCATGATTTCCTGCAGCGCGGAGAGCACCGTCTCGTCATGCCCCCGCATGGCGCGCAACAGGTTCGTGTGGTCGACCAGCATGTCGCGCTGCGCCTCGGCGATGGCGAGGACGGCCTGGAGCATCCGAGCTTGCCGATCGGCTTGTTCCCGCTGTTCGGCTTTCCACGCTTTCAGGAATTCGAGCAAATGGGCCAGCAGTTGCTCGAGTACGAGCAGGATGCCGGCCGACGCCACCGATGCTTCGATAGAAAGAATGAGATTGGTGATACCGAGGTCTGGGTCGTAGTCGTCGAGCCGGTGGAACGTGATCGATCCGACGATAAAAGCGCACAGGAATACGAGGAAATTGCGCGGCGACCGGAACCAGCGGTAGACCAACAGGACCCTTTGGAGCACCCTACATCCCGATGTGACGGATCAGGTCGAGCAGCATAATGAGCACCGTCAGACCCGTGAAGATCGCGACCCATTTCCCGGGGATCGCGTCATAGGCGCGCTGGAGTTGCTTATCATGGCGCTCGCCCATCTTGTCCGAGAGTGCGTGAATGTCGTCCTTGGTGGCAACCGTCGCGACCATCACGCGGAGCGCCGCCGTGGTCTCATCGAGACGGGCAAGGTGCTCGTCGTGCCGTTTGATCGTCTCGTCATGACTGTCAAGTCTCGCGTGAGCCTCAGCGACTTTCGCGACCAGGGTCTGTTCGTCGGGCATGTCTTCTCCGCATGTGTGCCGAAAAAAAGCCCCTTTCGGGGCCGCTGAGATTTTGCTATGCCAATCGTCATGTCCCGACCGGATATGGTGGCTTTGGGGGAAGTGCCGTTGGGATCGTGGTCGGCTGCGCCTGCGACAGAATTGCTCGCAGCGAGCGCCGGAAATTCGCCCATTGGACGACATCGGCGGCCGTCCACGAAGTCGTCCCAAGCGCGACGCCCTCTGCGATGCGGTGCATCGTAGTATCGGAATCCGATAACGCAGCCCGGGCCTCGGCCTGATATGCAGCCCATTGCTGCGCCATCGTCGGCGACGGTGGCCAGCTGGCTGTTACCTCCGCCCATTTTGCCGCAACCGCGGCGTCGATCCGCGCAGCCTGAAGGACTTCATCGTACCCATAGATCTTGTTGGAATCGTCGGGATTCGCAAAATAACGCATCGTCATTTAGTTCCACTCCCACCAGGATGTGATAGTGACTTGGGCGCCAGTAACCGTTATCTCATAGGTCTGATCCGGAGGCACAGGGATGAGCAGAATACCGTATCCGGTATCTCCAGATGATCCAACTAGGCCGCTTTGACATATCTGGTTCCCGTTCATGAATCCCGATGCACTGCCATTTGAACTGGTCACTTTGACGCTTACAATTGCAAGGAGCGGTCGAAGGGCCGACGGATTTGTGTAGACAGTGCCGGCTACTCTATTAGCAGTCTCATTTGCAAGCGTTGCCGCAGCCAGCGACTGCGCCAGTTGCACAGCTTCGCTGGCGGCTACTGCCGGGGCAACGTTGAAGACCTCGAACGCAGAACCGTTAGTCGCCGCGTATATGCTCTTCCCCGTTGATTTCAGCAAAATCGCCGCAGTCCCGGCCTCATTGACCCGCAGCAATGCGCTGTATCCCGCCACCAGTTCGCCACCAGCCAGCGCGGCGCCGCCGGGCAATTCGATGGGCACCGTGACATTGCCGCCCCCGGTCGCGACAGTGACGGTCGCGGCGCCAGTCGATGTAGACTTGACGCCAGTCACCCAGAACGACATGCCGGGCGTGAGCAACGCCGGCATCGGAGCCAGCGCGACGGATAGTGCATTGACTATGCCAGTGTCGGGGGCGGTAATAGACATAGCGCCCTGCGTCATTGCCTGCATCGCCAGTGCGAGCTGATTGAGCTTTGTACGATCCAAAGCGATGCCGGCGGACTCGATCGCGCCGGTCAGCTCGCCCTGAATAGCATTGAACGCGTATGCCGGAAAAATCGTCGCCGGCGTGTTCGTTGCCGGATTGCCGTCGGTGGCCCATCCGGGCGTCCCGGTAGCCGGCGCGCTATCGGCCTGCGCCAGGGTGACTGTGTTGGATGCAATAAGAAGGTCCATGCTCAGCTCGTGTAATTGAAGTTGAGGGTCGTGTGGGCCGGCGCGGCCGCTTGCAGCTCGCACTGCATGACCGTGCTCCCCCACGCCGCGAAGGGTTCGCCGAGAACGTCAGCTCCGAAGCGGAACTTCTGGATGACATAGCTCGCCGCGTTCACCTGCCACGCATACGCCCAGGCAACGCCGCCGAACTGCGCTCCGAAGGGGCGGCCGAACCGGGATGGCGCGAACTGGGTGACGGTGATGCTATAGCCAAGGGCCGCCGCAAGCGCCGTGAAATATGCGATGCTCTGACCGCCCAGCGACGTCAGCCTCGACAGCATCTGCGTGCGCCGCGCCTGGATCGTAGGCTGCAGCCCGGCGCACGTGTCCGGAAGCCCGACGGTGCTTTCCCATTCTGCAAGCAAATTGACGGTGCTCGACGGAAACGCGTCCATCAGCAGGTCGATGGCGGCCCCATTGCTGCGCGCGAAACTGGCCGCAAAACCGGCGAGCGTCGAGGTCTGGACGCTGTTCGCGTTGCGCGGCCATACGCGCCCTCTGGGCAATAGCGCCTGGAGGGCCGACCGGTAATCGTCCTGGCTATAAGCAGGAGCGGCCATTTTATGGGTACGTCACTGTGCCGCGGACCGGGAGACTACCGGTCGGGCTCGCGATATTCGCCGACGGGCTGGTAATCACGAATCCCGGGGTGCCCGCAATCGCGCCAATTGCCGACTCGATGTAGCTCAAATCGACAGTGCCGCCAGGCTCGCCATACTGTTCGAACACGCCGTCGATCGCCGCGGCGATTTGGGACTGCAGTGCGCTGCTGGCTCCCGTCAGACCGCTGATGGTGAAATTCACGGCATTCGGCGTCGGCGCCACCGCGTAGACCAGTGCTGTCACCGGCTGCAGCGGGAAAATAGCGTTGGCCACCGCAAGCTGGTCCCCCGTCGCGGCAACGTCACGCGTTTCGCTCGCCGCAACGCCATTGGTGCCCTGCGGAAAACCATTGTTCGCGGCTTCCGACACGTCCATCATGAAGCGCACGACGACGGTGCCGGGCCCCATGCCGTTGCGTGCTATCCAGGCTCTCGTGACACCCGGCACGCCGAGCGCCCACGCCTCGTAGTCGGTTTGGGCGCCTCCCTCGGGGGTTGTTTGGTACGCGAGCAACATGCGGCTCCGGAGACTGTCGTCAAGCTCCAAGTCCGCGCCGCCTGTGAAAGCCGTTGCGGCGGTCCCGAGGGACGCAATGCCCGGAATCGGTGATCCCAGGGTGAACTGCGTGCCGGCCGGGCAGTTGCCGAATGCCCCCGTGAGGCCTGCGGGATCCGCATCGATCTCGGCCGTCACCGTCACCGTCCCTCCGGCGCCGACGGTCCCCCCGATCGTCACGGTCGCGCCCACCCCGTCGCCGCGTGCGAGGGTTATGCCGGCGGCAATCTGCGCATCTACCGTGCCGGTGTAGGTTATGGTGCCGCTGGCTTGCGTCGCGGGTTCGCGCGTGACGTCCTTGAGAGCTGCCCATCCCTCGAGGTATTCGTCCGTCGCGGTAAACGGCACCGCTTGCTTCGCAATCCAATCGAGGAATCCATAATGCAGATTTGCCAGCCCGGCAAGCACGCGTCCCAGGATTCCTAGATTCGAGAATCTCAGCAGCGGATCGGTCCCGGGGAGCTCGCTCGCAATGTCCTGCGCCACCATGGTGCGCAAGTCGGATAATGTGGGTCGGGAATAAGGCATCGCTCAGCCTGTGATCTGGGCCCACGCCCAGGCAAAGTTAAAAGTCACCGCGGACCCGTCATGACGACGAACCACGACCTGCGCCCCAAGCATCCCCGGGCGCGTCCATTCGACGCCGACGTCGACCGCGGCTGCGACCCCGTCGTCGAGGAGCCATTGGAGGGCCTCGAGGATGTAATCTTGGGCGGACGCGAGCACTTCGCGCGTCTGTTTCGAGCGCGCCAGCAGCCACAGGCGGCTCCCCACCGGATATTTCGCGTCGTCGCCCCACCATCCGCGCGGATCGCCAGTGCCGTCCGGGATGACGTCGTTCGGGTGTGCGGTCCGGTCCGAGAAGATGCTGATGAGCACCGCGCTCGCCAGGTCGTTGCCGCCCACGAGATCCGCGCCGGAAACCTGCCAGTCGCCATGGCCGGTGGTGGGATCCCACACTATCGTGATATCGCTCATCACATCTGCTGGGTAGGCGTGTTTGACGTCACGTTGCTCGATCCGCCCTGCACGCCAGCGACCTCGTGGTCATGAGCATCGTAGATCTCGCGCATGCCTTGCATCGTCCCGAACGGATCGGAGACGGAGGTCGCCGACGAAAGCGCACCCGTGACGGAACAGGTCTGCTTCATCGTCACCGCGCCGTCAACTTCGAGGGTGCCGGTAATTTTGGTGCTCGGCGAGTTGAGCGTTACTGACGTCGAGGCGTTGACGGTCACGGCCGACGCATCGTTCACGGTCACCGGTTGCCCCTTCGCTTCCACGACGATCCCCGTCTCCGTGAGATAGACATATTTGCCCTGGCCATCATAGATCGCCGCCTCCCCGGGCTGTAGATCCCTGAGCCTGAGCGCTTGGCTGCCGGTAGCGATGACCACCCCGTTAGAGCGATCTCCTCCTACGAATAGCAATGTCGCGTCCGAACCAGCCGGCGGATTGCTCGCAAAACCGAATTCGGCTAATCGCGGCGTGCGGTCGCGGACCTCGAGCGATCCAAGCGCGAGCTGCATCATCTGCACGGGCCCGGAATCGTCTACCAGCGTGACGCGGCCCACGCCCACGAGCATCTGAAGCCGCCGCGCGATGCGCTGAATAATGCCGATCATCGCGCGCCCCCCTGGGGCACGTTACCGCCTTGGAACTGGAAGCCGCCGCCGGAGAGCTCCATCAGCCATTGCGGTTGCAGCAGCACAGGTTCGGGCTCGAACGCCGGGGGCGGCATCAATGTCAACTCGGCGGTGGTGCCCGCGCGGTCGAGCCGATAGCTTACCTCGCCGATGATCCAGTGCTGGCGCGGGAGCTTGAGCTCCGGCACGTCTAGGAGCGCGAGGTTATTGGGCTGCCAGAGCTCGCCGGCGCTGTCGCGCCACGAGTCGGCCGTCAGTGTGCACGCAAAGCTCCGGCCCCAGCGGCGCGCTTTTTCCCATTGGGCGCGCGCCCTGGCGATATCCATGCCGCCGGCGGCCGCTTCAGCGATGATGTCCAGCTGTCGGTGCCGGGTAACCGTCGCGTCCGTCACATGCGCGATCCGATTCGGATCGACTGTGCCGGTCGACGAATCGTTATACGTCTCGACGCTCTGGATGAATGCGACATAGTCCGAATAACGCTGATCCATCCCATACTGGATGGAGGCCTCCTGGACATTCGCGCCGGTCGCGAACCCGCTCGAATGCGCGATCGTGCCCACCTGGTCGAGCAGCAAGGACCCGTCGGCAAGTTCATATGCCAGGAGCGCCTGATAGCGACACACGCGCTCGATGATCTCCCATGCGGTCTCGCCGAGAATCAAATTGAACTGCGGAATGACGGCGCCCGCCGGGATACCGGCCGCGAGCGCGACTGAAATTCCATAGGGCTGCGCGAGCTTCCGCGCGACGTCGAGTGCATTGGTTCCGCTGATCTGGCCACCCGGCCATTCCGCCGAGCAATCGAGCAGGTCGCAGCATTTGCCACGGCCGCTCACACGGATCTGATGTCCGCGTGCCGAGATCCCCGGCGTGAAGCGGTCAACGTATCCCGTGATCACGACGTCTGTGCCCAGGAGGACCTGGCACGATTGACCCGGCAGCATTGTGACCGCATGCAGGTCGCCCAGGTAGCGCTCGGTCATCGAGATCTCGAAGTCGCCCGGGACGCGCTCGACCCCACGCGTCACGCGCACCTCGGTCCACCCGCTGATGTCCGCGCCGCCGATCCGCAGGGTGAGATCGTCGATCACGACGCAAGCGCCCGGAACGCAGTCGGCATGAATGCCGGATGCGCAGTATCGGCTTCCGCGACAAGCTCATCGGCACGTGATGGATCACGATACAGCCGCTGCGCCAGCGCCAGAGCGGGCATCGAGGCCGCCGTCCTGACCCACACCACCGACGGCATGAGCGCGCCGCGCGTGTTGAGATCCTGGACAACTGCCGCGCGCAGCGCCCTCAGCGCGAGATAGGTGTCGTCATCCCCTTCGTCGCCGCCGGTCGTGATCTCGTCATCCAGCAGTTGCGTCACCGAACTGCGCACGGTCGCGGCGTCATCGGCACTGAACGGCTGATAGCTGCTCGCAGCCTGCGCCAGCGCCACCACCGCCGCGCGCCGGAAAAGGTCCCCTTGCGCGCTCTGAATATCACCCATGGCCGCGCCGATCGCGCCGCTCGGCGGCGTCGAGAGCGCCTGCGGCTGCGCCAGAGCGATAAGCGCCCGCAACGCATCGCGGGGCGTCGCCGCGCTCTGCTGCACAATCTGCGGGAGCGCCTGGACGGTCGCCGGATAAGCGGATGCGGTAGTGGGGCTCAAGCCGCCAGCGGACGAAGTGACGGCGGCCGCCGCGGTCGCGGTTTGCGTGCGCGAGCTGGATGCCTGCCCCTCGAGCGTCTGCACTGTGATGCTGCTCGCCGGCTGCGATTTCTGGAAACTGGTAAACCCAGAGAGGAGCGCCTGCGCTTGGCGCCCGAAACTTCCCGGCAGCACGGCCACCATATTGACCAGGCTCGCCGCGTCATTTGCTGCGGACAGCGCCGCGCTCGTCCATTTCGTCGCGGTCGACAGAGCCGCCTGCGCGACCGCAGCGCCATTCTCGAGGGCCTGTACCGCTTTGGTGACGAAATCGGCGGCCGCCGCCAGATTCGCGTTCTGCGCGGCAAGCGAGACCAGGCTCTTCGTGTCGGTCTGCGCGGACGGAAAAACCCGTTCACCGGCTTCGATGAACGAGAACGTGACCTCGAACACGCGGCCCTTGTCGCGGTGTTCGGCGAATTCGACGTCGAGGGCGCTGACGCGAAGACGCCCCAGCGTTGGATGCACAAGCTCGCCCGCGCCCTGGGTCTCGCACGCGGCGACAAGCCGCTCGCGCTGCGCAATGGCGTCATCGCCGACGACAAAGCCCTGCACCTGCAGCCGACGGGGATGGCGTCCGAGGTCTTCCGGCCAGACGCTGTCCCGCTTCGGATATTCGTGGACGGCGACGCGGCGCCCGACGCGCACGCCGCCGGACACGACGGCAAATGGAACGCCGCGGAAAGACGCCGGGCGCAGCTGCGCCCAGAATGAGCCGTTGGCCAGCGCGCCGAGCGCAGATTGTGCGCCGCTCAGTGCATTGCTCAATCCCTGGGCGATGCCGGAGGCATTCTGCGCGAGAGCCTGCGCGCCTTGCGCGATTGTGACGGGCGTGACCATCAGGCATCCACTCCCACGTAGTTATATCCGATGCGCGCCGGGACCTCGCGGCCATGACTGTCGCGCGCCTCGACGCGCGTGCCGTGGGGGGCGCCCGTCATGCGCACATGCACTTCCACGCGATGGGGCTCGGCGTGCATGCGCGCCATGACATCGCGCACATAATTCTGCGTCTCCCGGGGTGCGTGCGACATCCATCCGGCGCCATAGCGATAAAGATCCTTGTTCAGATTGCCGGATCCCCAGTTGTATGCCGCGAGCGCTTCCGCCGTGTTGCCGCCATACTGATCGAGGAGATTGCGATACATCATCGCGGCCCCCCCCGCCGCCTGGCGCAAGTTTCCTGGATCGGTGATCCCGTAAGCCGCCGCTGTCTTCGGCATAAACTGGAAGTCACCAAGCGCGCCCGCCGGCGAGACCATGTTCTTGCCGCGGCCGGATTCCTGCGCCCACACCGCGTCCAACAGGCCATGCGGGAGGCCGTACATCGACTCGAGCTTCGGGAAAAGCGTCTTCGCCTGGGCGCGTTTGGCGGCGATAGCCTGCTGGCTATAGCTGCGCCCGAGTCCGAACCGGCTGAAGAAATTGTCTATCCCCGATGCGATGCTGCTGTGCTGATCGATCCAGCTACCGGCACTATCACGCGGATCCAGGGCCGTCAGGCCTTTGTTGGCGAGCCATCCGTAGAGGCCAATCTTCCCGACCGTTCCCAGGATTCCAGCGCCTCCCGCTGCGCCCCCCGCAATCTCCGCGGCACTGACTGCCCTGAGCGCCTTCGCGACCTTATAAATGGCCACGGACATCTGGACGATCTTGGTGAGCGCCAGCGCGCCGAACGCGAGCTCGAAGGTGGTTTTCCAGCCGCCCAAGGCCTGCGCAGCGCCGTTCACATCGCTGGCCACGGTGCCAATTTCGGATGCGATGCCCTTGATGTTCTTCCAGGTCGCGCTCCAGTCAACCGAGCGGATCCAGGAGGCGATCTCGCCGAGCCACACCGACACCTTTGTTGCGATGAGCTGCCGGTTGGCCATGATCCAGTTCGTGAGTTCTGCGATCAGCGGCGTAAGTACCGGGAAAAGCGCGTTGCTGATGCTATTGCCGATCCCCTTGATCCCGACCTTCAGCTCCAGGAAGGAAAGGCCCAACGTGCGCGCATTCGCCAGCTCTGGCCCGCTCAGCACCGCGCCAAGCTTCTTCGCCTCGAGCTCGAATCGGCGGATCGCCGCCGGACCTTGACGCAGCAGCGGCAAGAGACTTCCGACGCCGAACGTGTCCGCAATCTGCTTTTGGACCTGGGGACGTCCGTTATATTTTTGGATGACGCCCGACAGATCGCTCAGCGCCCGGGTGCTGTCGACGGCGCCATTTTTCGTCTTATGGATATGCACGCCCAGCTGATTGAGCATGTAGAGCGCTTTTTGATTGCGGCCGTACAGCGCATCCTCCAGCGTGTTGCCAAGATTCCCGAGGCTCGACGTCATGTCGTCGGCCGAAAGGCCCGCGAGCTTCGCCGCAGACTGCAACGCCTGCAGCTTGCCCGGCGCGACGCCGATGTTTTGCGAGGTGTAGAGCACATTGAGGCCGAGCTGTCCCCACCGGCTAGTAAGCTCGGCGATGCCGGCGAGCGTGGCGGCGCCGACCAGGGCCGCCATGGGCGCGACGATCCGGGTGATGCCGCCGGCGACCGATCGCGCGACATGGGCGATCTTTCCGAACTTGCGCTGCATGTCCTTGAGGCCGCTCGCTTCCATGAACTGGCGCATGCTGTTCTTCACGTCACGCATGGGCTGCCCGATCGAGCGCATTTCCGCGCGGATCTTCCGCACCACCGCAGTCGCGTCGTCGATCGCGGAGATGACAATCTTGGCTTTCGAGGTCATGGGTCAGTGGCCGGCAATGAGGATTGCATCGCAGCCTGCCGGTGCCACCAGAGCAGCATGGACACCGGAAGACGCCAGGCGTCATAGGGACGCCAATGATAATGCAGCGTCAGATCTCCGACGATTCGCCCGATGGGGGGGACTGCATCGGGGAGAATTGCCCGAAAAAACGCGCGCACTCCTGCAAATCACGCTGGACGATGCGTCCGACAACGCCCTTCGGAACGGCGGCGACCTGGTGGATCAGGCTGATGAGCGTCTCCATCTCGCCGGGCTCGCGCGCGGCCTTGGCCAACTGCTCGGCGGTAGGCTCGCGCAATGTCAGGCTCGTGTAATCCTGCTCCCCAAAGCGCACCGGCCGGCGCAGCTCAATGGTCTGCTCGTCGACGATTTCCGGCAAATCATGCTGATCCATCGCCTAGGCCTCCGTCACCGAACCGGAAAGCCCTTCGAACCGCACCTCGAAGGTCGCTTCCTGGGTTTTCACTTCCTGCGCTTCCACCGTCCACATGTTGCGGCCGATGACGGTCTTGCCGTTCGCGAGCTCGAGCGTCACCGTGACGTTGGTCATCTGATTGATGCTGGCGACCGTGAGCTGTCCGCTATCGCGCAATGTGCCGGCGATGAATGGCGCCGTCGGCATCTCGGAATAACCGTGGACGCTATCTTGCCCGGACAGGCTCTCGCGTTTGATCGAGCCGGGGCTGTATGAGAGATCGCCGGACAGCATGTAGCTCTGCCCATCTACGCTGAGATAGGCAACGCCGGCAAGGCGGTTTGTGGTGTCGGCCATTTTGGGCTCCCAAGAAATCGAAGGCCGCGCATGCGCGGCCCATGGCGAAATTGAACGCTGTTACAGACGGAACTGCGCGAGCAGCGCGAGGGTCCGCAGTTGATTGATGAGGGTGCCAGGCCATAGCACGTCAACCCGGTTCGGGTTTTGCGTGTTCTGCTGCACGATGAGGTTTTGCGCGAAGGCCTGCGAATCCTGCACCCAGCCGAGGTCGAACTCCAGGTGCTGATATTCCGCGATCAGCGCGCCACGGATGATGTTCGGCGTGACGATCGCGCTGCCCGCGGCGAAACGCGTGCCGTCCGCGGCGAGCTTCATCCGTGCGAACTTGCTCGTGACCATGATGGCCATGTCACGCAGGACCGCCATGAGCGTGAACATCGTCTCGACCTCGAGGTAACTGTTGTCCGGCTCGCCGAAGGCATTCTTCTGGTATGTCGTGATGACGTTCTGCAGCAATACGGCCCCGGCATCCGTGACCGTGAAGGTGCTGATGCCGGTATAGAGCAGCGTGTTCTGGTCGGTCTGCTCGAACCGGCTCTGCAAGGGCGGCGCGGCCATGCTGGTCAACGCCAGCGTCTGGAGTGGCACGGCGGGATCCGCGCGAAGACTTACAGCGGATGTCGCGGCGAGGTCGGCGGCGATGAGCCAGTTGGGCGTGGGCGAGTCGTTGAACCCGAGCACCGTCGTATGCTGATTGTTGAGGCCGCTGCCGAAGGTTTGCTGGGTTCCCAAGGTGCCCCGGGTAGCCGTGAACGCATGGCCATAGATCTGGCTCTCCCAGCTCCACCGTCCGGTCGTATCCGACAGGAGCGACGCGAGATCGCCCAGGCTCGTCGCATCGGTATAAGGACAGACGATAAAATCGAATGCCTGGCTGCCGAGATTCGCGAGTGCCGTCGGCAGCGCGCTCGGATTCACGGCACCCCCGGCCATTGCGGCAATCGTCAGCTGGAGACCCTGCGGACTCGTTTCTCCCCCCGACGCCCCCAGATAGTTGAGGCGAATGTCGATGTCGTTTCCGGCGAGCCCCTTGTTCAGGGCGGTGATGTCGACCTTGGTGGTGGTGACGGCATCAACGACCGCCGAGACCGGCAAATTGGGCGCGGCATTGATCGCCGCGGCGATCGCGGTCGCAATCTGCTGGGCGGTCTGTGTCGTGGTGACGGGAATGGTAATACGCGCGGGGAGATTGGGCGAGCCGCCGGCGCAGTAGGCGATATATAGATAAATCGTGCCGTTCGCGATCGGTACGGAGGTCACGCTGATCGATCCGGTCGCCGCCGTCGCAGTGGGATCGTCCGCAAGCGGGAGATACCACACCTCGCCGAACGGATCGGCCGCGCGATAGGCCGCAGTCATCAGGGCCAGCATGGACCCTGGCCCCCCTTGCGTCAGGGCGTCGCCGATGCCCTGACTGATGACCGGCACGTTGGGCGTCGCCGCCCCAGCGGCCGTGATCTGGCCGATGATCAGCGCCCGCTGGTTGGCCTGCGCACTATTGGCCTGGGAATTGTCGACCTCGGCGAAGAAAAGCGGGATCCGCAGATTCGCCGGAATGTTTTTGAATGGTATGGTCACGTCGGTCTCCTACTTATTCGGCATCGCGCTTGCGAGCGACTGGCTTGGACTCATGCTCGGCACTCTGTACCGTCGGCTCCGGCACGAGAATGACGTCGCCGTCACGCAGCATGCGGCGCCAGTAGCCGCTCGGGGTGACCGGCCGGCCCTCCTCGGGCAGGAAATCGCGCAGGATCGGGTCCACGATGCGCAGGCCCGGAGCAGGTTTCACGTACATGCGGTGTACTCCTCTTTATTGCGGCAACTGAAGATCGAGCGCGCCTTCGTCGCGGCCGTCCGGGCCGCTGGTGCGCGGCGCCGGCGTCGGCGTGTAGGGAGGTGCGTCCGGACTGGGCGCATACGTACCGGACGGGTCGTATATGTTGGTGAGATCCGCATGGACGCCTACGCTATCCAGCGGCACTGTCGCCGGTGCCGCAACCGGCCATGTCGTGGGCAACGGCGCGGCTTCCGTCGGATCGAAGGACTCGAAAAGCTCACCCGTCACGCGCATGGACGCGCGGCCCAGGTGTTCACGGCCCTCGGACGTGATCTCGATCTCGGTCTCGATGCTCGAGAAGCGATTCAACATCCCGACCACCGAATAATCGGTAAAAAGCGCCTGCTCCACCGAATACCCGAGCGCTTCGATCGCATCCTGCGTCGCCTCGGCCGTCAAACCCTGAACGCGCAGAAGGACCTCCAGATCGACGGAGGTCGTGAACTCAGGCTCTTGCGAGCCGGCACCCTCTTTATGGTCGCCACTGACGCGCACGAGCGCGGATGGCAGCTTCGACGCCGGCGTGTTCCAGTCTCCCGGGCTCTCCACGGTAAGCCCCGCGATAGCCTCGAGGGCCGCGACGGCCGCCAGGCGCAACTGCCGCCGGGCGAGCATCGGCTGCGGGGCAATCAGCGTCGTCATGCGAGATTCAACATCAGCTTGGCCCACCCGTGACCATCAGGGCGCACCTCTTTGACGACGAATATGTCCCCGGTGCGCACGATGGTCAGAGTGTCTCCCTGCTGCGGAGGGACCGGGAGCTGGGAGAGCTGGACACCCACGACCGGGAGCGATGACGTCGACGCCTGCCCCCCCACGACATCGATCGCGGCATACTGCTCGTCATACACGCCGGTGATCGGAGTCGTCGCACCGTTCGCATAGGCATAGATCACCCCCTCGCCGAACTGCGCAGCGACGGCCCCGAGCACCAGCGTGTCCCAGTCGATCACGCAGGACTACTCCGGCGCGGTCGTGACAGTCGGACCATCCGCGCTCGTGGCGGTCGGTGCAGACGTCTGCATTGGCGCCTTGTCGGTCGGTCGCGCGACAACGCCGAGGCCCAGGAGGCGTTTCGCCTCCTCTTCCGCGAGCTTCACTTCCGCGCCGATCTTGTGCGCGATCTTGTCGACGACGAGCGTCCCGCGGCGCACGATCACCGCAATGAGATTTTCCTTTGCCATGTTCTGGCTCCTTTTCCTGTTAAACGGTGCTATGTCTCAACCGTTAGCTCACGACGGCCGCGCAAACGTTGGCCGACATGCTGGCGTTGACGCGGGAAGGGATGACGATCGGCGAGGACTGCATCAGCATGAACTGCTGCGCCGGGTCCTGTTCCACCCAGGTCTTCGGCGCATAGGGAAGCGCCGCGTAATTGAAGGTCGGATCCAGGATCTGGCCAAAGGCGCGGGTGCCCATCAGATCAGCACCAGACAGCACGACGGTCCCGTCCGTCATCATGGGCTGCTCGACGTTGTTGTCGTCGACATACCAGTCGTTGTAAACCCACAACCGGTACTGACCCCAGCGGCCCTTATACTGCGCGCCGCGCTGGATCTGGGCGCCCACGTCAATATCGTTCGCGCGGCCGCCGTTACCGGGGTACCAGATCGCCGCTTTGACCACCGGGTCGTCGAGGAAGTACCCCCATGGCGTCGTGGTGAACACGATATCGGTGGCCACGCCGCCGCTGCTCTTGAGCATCTGGTGGCCCCATTGCTCGATGTCGGCGGACGGCGACACCCCGGCCTGCCCCCACTGCGACGCGCCGGAAAGCGTGACGGTGAGGCTCGCGTCGCGGCCGAAGTCAACCAGCGTCGTCGGGAACCCCTCCCCTTCGACCGTGACGGTGCCGGTCATCAGCGCCTGCGCGGCCATCCATTCGAGCCGCCGATCGAGCATATCCACCTGGTCTTCCATTTCGAAGACCAGGTTGGCCATCATGCGCTCGGCGCCGGTCAGCTCGCCGCCGATTCGCTCGCCAATCTGGCGACGCACCGGTTTGCGCAGATCCGGGGCGCGCTTGTCTTTGATGTAGGCCGGCTTCAGCACGTTGGTCTGGTACCGGCGCTGCTCGACGAGCTTGCCCTCGACCAAGGGGCTGACGAACGGCGACATCCGGCGCTTGCCGACATCCACGTCGATCGACACGTATTCGGTATCCGACGTGAGCACGTTCGGGAAAAATGTGTCCAGCAGGAATTTCTGCGCGCGCTTCAGATTCGGCACCAGCTGGATCAGCATATTGGTGTCGTAGACGAAGGTATTGTTGGGCGCCACCATTCCGATGCCGATGAGCGCAAGGCCTCCGGCGTGATGGTGGACAATGCCGAAATGGCCGAACAAGGCGAAGATCATGACCAGGATCCCGATAAACGCGATCTGGCCGGCGGCGTTGCTGAGGTATTTCATCGTTGGCTCCAGAAGAATGGCCAAATAAAAAACCCCGCTCGAAGCGGGGCGCTAAGCGGGGTTTGCGGTGGATTACGTCGGATCGGCCGCGCTCACGAACGACTTGAGGAAAATCGAGCGCGCGCGCAGCAGCGGCGTCAGCGCAGCAAGCGTCCAGCTCGCATCGAACGTGACCTTGTCCTGGTTGAATTCGCCGGTCAGATAGGCCGGGGCAACGACTGCGCCCCCGGAGGCATCAGCGTAATCGGCCAGGATCGCGGCGGGGACCTGCGAACCATCGGCTGCGGTGGCCACGCTTGCCACGAAATTGCCGGAACCGGCCGCCACCGTCACGGTGAATCCGTCGCCAGCCGTAAAGGCCGTGCCGCCAGCGGTAATCGTGAAGCCGATCCGGTCGTTATATGCGACGCCGGTCTCCCCGCCCGCGAGCTGCGCGCCGTCGGGCGCTTCGACGGTGAAAGTGGTGGCGCCGGTCATGGTGATCACATATGCGCCCACGGCGGCATTCGCCTCGAGCGCAACGGCGGAAATCGTGCCGTTACCGGTATTGGCGCCACCGGCCGGCTTGCCGGCGACAGAAGCGGCCGCGCCCAAGGTCTGCTGGCCCAGGACGGTTCCGCGCTGGAGAGTGCCGGCGCCGAGCGTGATGTTCTCCGTAACGGGCATGAAGCGCCCGGCGAGCAGCTGATCGGGGAGGTACGTCTCGGCGTAGATACCCGGTTGCTGGGGGTTATCGCCGAGCGGGTTAATGACGAGGGGCATCGTTGTTCTCCTAAGAAAGTCAGAAACCGAAGATTCCGCAGCTTACCGGCCGCGCGCCTTGTCCGCTGCCGCAATCGCCGCGGCCGCAAAGGCCGCAGGGCTGCTCGGATCGGCTTGCGCCGCGGGCCCGGTTCCGGGATTGGGCAGCGGGCCGAGCGCGGCCATGCGTTCGGCCAGCCCTCCTCGCTTGCCGTCCAGTCTCCCCGCGTTCAATGCTGAGATCGCCTGCGCGGCGCTCATGTTGGTGTCGAACGCGAATACGCCGGCTTGATTCACGCACCCGTTCTTGATGCCGTGCGCGACGATCCGCGCGCATCGGGCGCGCTCGGAACGACGTGCCGCCTTTTCCTTCTCGCCCTCCTCCTTGTCTTCTTTGTTGACGCCGTCGAGGTCCGAATCATCATCGTCGTCCTCTTCTTCGTCCATCGCTTCCATGCGTTTGGCGTAATCCTCGTCGGATTCGTCATCGCGCTGCTTGCGTTCGGGATCGGCCTCGGCCTTCTTTTGCCATTCGTCGCGCTTGGCCTCCTTTTCTTCGCGCTCCTTGCGCTCCTCTTCAGTTTCGTCGGATTCGGCGCGGATGCCAAGCAGATGGGCGAATGGCACCGTCGCAGCCAGCCGTTTGGACAGCTTGCTCATACGGATCTACTCCTAATGACAGTGGATCAGCCCAGCGCTTGAAGCAGGGCGAGGAAAGCGGCGTCGGGGGCCATGACCTCATCGGCCAGGCCCAGCTCGACGCCGGACGCGCCCAGGTAGGTGGCTGCCTGGGTATCCCGGACCTTGGCGGCCGGAAGTGCTCGGTTGCGGGCGACTGTCTCGACGAACAGCTCGCCCATGGTGTCAATGTCGGCCTGGAAACGCTCGAGCGCCTCCGGCGACAGCGGAAATTCAGGGGCGCCGTCGGCCTTGCGCTCGCCGTAATTGATGACCGTGACGGTAATGCCGGCAGCCGACAAGGCCTGGGACAGATCCACGTGCATCGCAATTACGCCAATCGATCCGGTGCCCCCGGTCCGTGGCACGACGATCCGGTCGGCGGCCGATGCAATCGCGTAGCCGGCCGAATAGGCGGACTCGTCGAGGATCGACCAGATGGGCTTTTGGCCGCGCGCCTGGTGAATGGTGTCGACCAGGTCGAAGCAGCCGGCCACCTCGCCGCCGGGAGAATCGATGTCGAGCGCGATGGCGCCCACCTCCGGATCGGACAGGGCGGTCAGGAAGTTCTGGCGAATCCCGTCGTAGCCGGTCATGCCCGACCATGGGCGCAGCGTGCCCAGCTTCTGCACGAGCGTGCCCTGCACCTGGATGACCGCAACGCCCTCGACGAGGTCGTACCCAGCGCGGGGATTGCGGCCAGATGCCGAGAAATCCTCATCGCCGTCATTCCAGCCGGCCATGGGCGTGACGGCATTGCCATCAAGCCGCATGATGCGGCTGACTCCGAGACGCTCGGACAGCGCCGCCATCACGACTTCGGCCTTCCTCGGATGGATCGCCAGGGGCACATTGAAGAGCCTCTGGGCCAAATGCGGAAAGTTCATTCCTCCTCCGGATCCTGCACGGTCTGGCGCGACGGCATGCCGCCGAGATTCGCCCAGGTGGGCGGCTCAAGGCCGCGCTCGCGGAAAGCCTTCACCTCGCGGGCGCGCTGATCGAGCACGTCCTCGTAATCCTCGCCGGCATTCTCGGCGCATTCGTTTTCGAGCGTCGAAAGTCCGGCGTCCATTCCGAGGATGGCCCCTTCCTTCTCCTTGGTCGGGTCGATCCAGCCGCGCCCGGGTCCCATCCAGCGTGCGCGGCTGTATGCGGCGCGCGCCTCGATGAAGCTCGGCGCATTCGCCGGCAGAGGAAAGTCCTCGCGGTCGAATGCCTCTTCCATCCACGCCGCAGCGACAGGCTGCGCGAAATTCTGGGCGAACTCTTCGCGCCGACGCGCGAGAGTCTTCCAGGCCTCCAGGAGCGCGCCGCGAGCCGACGAATAATTCACATCGCTCCAGTCATTGCTGACCTGCTGCGCGGAGAGCCCCATGCCGCTCGCCACATTACGCAGCACGGCGGACTCGAAATCCTTGAAGTTCGCCGCCGGCCGCGTCGCGTTGACGGTGTTGATGCGCTCGCCGGGGAACAGGATCGGCATGCGCGCATCGCCCAACATGATCTTGCGTTCGTCGTGGAAGCTCGAGCGAAGCTGTTGGTACTGGTTGATTTCTGCGCTGTCCCCAAGCGCGGATTGCACAAGCTCCGGATCGAAAGGGCTTTCGATGTAAGAGGCGAAGATGGCGTTGACGATCGCCGCATCGAGCTCGGTCGCGTCATATTTGACAAGCATCTTCAGGCGCTGGACGACGGGTGTCAGGATCCCGGCGCCCCCCCGATGCTGCCCCGCGCGTTCCACTTCGAAATCGTGCACGACAATCGGGCGCCCCCACTCGGTCTCGCGGGGGATGTATTCCCAGGTCATGGCCTGGGCAGCTGCCCACCAGTCGCCGATATGCGCCTTCCGGATCCAATAGCCGATCGCGGCGCCATATTCGTCGACCTGGACGCCCCCGCGGAAGGCCTGCTGATCGAATTGCTGATACGGGTTCGAAAGCCGGTCCGGATCGATCAGCTGCAGCACCGTCGCATATTGTGCCCGCCCCTCCCCCATGCGCTCCGGCATCCAGCGGAGGATCGCGAGCGCGTCGCCGTCGACCAGCTTATGCCGAAACGCCAGGCGCATGAGCTGGGAAATGCTCAAATGCCGCTGCGCGTCGCACCAGCGCCCGGGATCGTTCGCCCATCGGCGCCACGCGGATTGAACGGCGCGCCCGAATTCCTCCGCCCAGGTGGCATCGAACGCGCGATTTCCGCTGATCTGCGCGAGGGCCCGATAGTCCGGCTTGAAGATCGGACGGAAATTCGCGCCGATGGCATTGTCGAGCGTCCTGGTAACGCTGCCGGCCGCCCATCCATCATTGCGCACCAGGTCACGCACGCGCGAGACGATGCGATCGCGATACAGGTTAAGCTGGGCGTCAGGGCTCCACAGGTACGGGCGCCATGCCGCCGTGCGGCCATCGAAAATGTCAGCTGCGTCATAAGGCGAAATCCCGCTGCCAGCGAGCATCGACGGCTTCGAGCGCCCAGGAGTGATCGCGCGGCCGTCGGGGCCAAGAATTTGCACCGGGTTGTCCATCAGCGATAGATGAAGCGAATTGGCCGGCGCGGACGGGTGACTATGCCGAGCTGTGCCTGCAGCTGCTTGATCAGCGCGACCACGCGCGGCAGGTCCGTCTGCGTATACGTCACGGATTTCGCGCCGTCGCCTTGCGTGTACGAGGCGGTCACCACTTTCACCCCGGACGAAAGATCGAGATAGGCCTGCTGCGCGGCCGACAATGCCGCCTGCAACTGCGCCGTGCTCATGCCGGCGAAGATGCTGGTGGTCGTGTTGTACATGGCGCAGTTGCCCTTATCTTGAATGGGTCGAAATATGCATTGCCGATTTCCAGTGCAGACGTCTGCACTGGCTCTGGGGTGTCACGCGAGCTTAGAGATCAGCTTGCCTGCCGACGGTCTTCCGCTGCCCGGGGCAATTTGCGGCGCCGGCGTTGACTTGGGCGGCACTGGAGCGGGCTGCGCCGGCGCGGCGAACAAGTCGCCGTTGGCCGGATCGAGCGCGCGCTCGATCTCGGTCCATTTGGCATCCGACCATAAATGCAGCCGCAGCGCCGGATGCATGGACGCGGCCGTCGCATACACAGCAGTGTCCAGCGCCTCGTTGCGCACGCGCTGCTTGATCCAGCGGCGCTTGTGCGGGTCGTAGATCTCGGCCGTCAGCTGGGCGTAGTATTCATCCGGCAACGCGTCGGAAAATCGCTCCTGGCGCTCGGTCGCGAGCGCATGCTTGCCGTCCGCCGACAGCCGGGCGAATAGCCGCTCCTTCGCGGAATCGACGCCGACCGGCCACATCGAGGCGCCCCCTTTGTGCGTCACGCCGTTGCGCCGCAGATCGACTTTGCTGGGCTTCGCGATGACCTGGCGGGCCGTCGTGACGCCCTTGACCGCGAACCACCCACGCCGCTCATGCCTGCGGGTAAAGGCCAGCACGTCGTCCGTGAGGTAGCCCGCATCGATCGCCGCCCGGCTAATGCGCACCGGCAGCCCTGCGGCGTTGATGCACGGCTCGGTGAGGTAGGCCTCGAGCTCGTCCCATACGGCGCCCTGCGTCGGATCGCCCGGCAGCTCCAGCCAGTCGATCGTCCAGCATGTCCCGCTTCTCCCCCACCCGCGAACCTGTACCGCCAGGCGATCCTTCTGGACGTCGATGCCAGCGGTGAGCACCAGGCATCCGCGCGGAAGGGTCCGAAGCGCATAGGGCTCGCCGCGATGCTTCAGTTCCTCCCAGTCGAGCTTCTCCTCGGGATCCGCGCTGCATTCGCCCAGTCGCACGTTCTGGAACACCTTGAACTGCAGCGGGTCGCGCTTCTTTTTTTCGAACTCGGACGCGAGCTCGACCCAGGTCAGGCCGAGGCCTGGCGGCGTATATAGTCCGCTGATGTGGAATCCGAGCACCGCGCGGTCTGGAAACGCCGCCACCCACTCGCCGGCGGCGAGCATGGCGCCTTTATAGGACTCTTCGATCAGCATCCCGCAGTGCTCGCAGGCATATTTCGCCTCGAGGGGCTTTCCTTCCGGCCAGCGCAGATTATCCCATTGCAGATGCTGTTTCTCCCCGCAATGCGGGCACGGGACGTGATAGCGCTGCTGATTGCTCGCCGTCCATTCCCTATTGATGCGGCTCAATGATTCAATGGTCGGCGTGCTGGACAGAAAAATCTTGCGCCGCACGAAGGTGGTGGTCCGGGCCTCCGCGATGGAGACGGGATCCCCTTCGTCATCCAGGTCCGTCGGGTAGCGGTCCACCTCGTCGAGAAACAGGTAGCGGATCGGCATCGACGCCAGGTCGGCGCTACTATTCGCGCCGCCGATCCGGAGGAGTCCACCCGGAAATTCCTTGAGACGCGTCGTATTGCCGCTGTCTCGGCTGCGCGAGGGCATCACCCGGGCGCGCAGCGCGGGAGTCGCATCGATCATCGCCTGGAGGCGCTGCTTGCTCCATAGCTCGCCGGTATCGACGGTCGGCTGCACGCACAACATGGGAACAGCCTGGGTGGCCATCACATGGCCCGCCCAATTAAGACCCGCTTCCGTATTATGGGTTGGCACCATTGCTCGACCCGCGAGAAAAAGGTGCCTCGGGTTATCCACAAGAATACATCGAGTGGGAACGCTGGGGACATGGCGCACGTCAACGATACGTCGCCGCGTTGTCTCGCTGACACGCTTGCCCTCTCGCGACGGCAGACGGGCGGCCTTCCGCTTCAGCCGGAAGATCGGCACGTCGCTATAGCATACAAAGCTGACGCGATAGGCGCAGGACGATGTCGCGCGGTAGACGCTCGGTTTGAGGCCGAGTGACCATGCTAACTCGAGAAATCCGTCGCGCAGAGATGCGGAAGCAGTGCAGAACTCGGCGCGTTTCCCCGTCACGTCGATGTAGCCGTCCGTATCCATTAGCCCCTGCATTAGCGCCAGGCGCTGCTGGATAGATCCACGAAGGAACATCTGCGGGATGTGTTTGTTTCCCAGCACTCCGATGGATGCGAGCAGCTCGGAGAATCGCTTTGGCCTGTCGAGGATCGGCGAGAGCGGGCGCCCACTGGCAAATTTCATCGAGTGCTCAGACGCGCACTTCCTGCACATTCCGCGAGGCGACCGGCCGACGCTCTCGGTGTCATGCCCGCGAATGCAATAGCGCGCGCCCTTTTCCTTCGGGTCAATCATCGCGTTCCACACGTGATCGGTCCTGAAATCGATCCGGCGAGTGATCACGGTATGGCCGGCTGCGCGGATATATCCGGCAATTTCCTCCAGATCGTGGACATGCCCAGTGATCTGCGCACTGACCGAATTCCCGTCGCCCAGCCATGCACCGAGCGAATAAGGGTCGACCGGCAGGTGCAGATCCGGCAGGTCCAGCTTCTTCGCCAGGTCGATTGCATAGCGATTTCTACGTCCATGCTTGAACGTCGAAGCGATCTCCCGCGTAGTGAGTATCTTGATCCCCCGCTTCACACCGGGGCAGTCGTCGACCTCCCATAGGTGTTCCGCGTCGGCGACCAGGCTCGTTCCGTCGCTGAAGACCACCTCGAAGCAATCGTGTCCATGAAAAACTTCGGAGACACCCACCACATTCGTGGGCTTTCCGCATGCGTCGAATATCACGTCCCCGACGCGTAGGGCACCCATGGTGGACCACCCTGACGGAGTGGCAATCGGCGTGTCGACAGCAAGTGCCTTTCCGACCTGCGCCGACGCCATGAACACGATGCGCTGAGCCGGATGGTGCGGCGAGAGCGCATCCATAATCGCTCGGAGATAGGGCGTCCTGGATGTACGCCAGCGCCCAGGCTCGGCAGCGCCTTTGCTGGGCAACACGCGCTCCGCGTCGGCCCATTCGGACACGGAAATGCGAGGAGGCGTCTTCAGCGCATCTGCGGCGCTTTCGAATACGACCAGGAGGCCGTCGCGAAGATCCTCCATCCTCACTGGCCGGCGCTTTTCAGCTTCCGCGGGAACGCCTCCACGCCAGCGGCGAGATCCTGGCAAATCGCGCGGACCTCCTGCTCGATCAGCGCATGGATGTCGGCATGGGCCATTCCGGTATGCACCTGGACGGCGATTCGATCCGGGATGCGCTCGAGGCCGTCTACAACGATGCGCATCAGCTCGGCGGTGGCCATCCGCACGCGGGAAATCTCCACGAGCTCGCCAAGGCGCTCGCGCTCTTTCAGGGCGGCGAGGCCGGCCTCGTGATGCTCGCGCTTTGCACGGGATGCCTCATAGTCATATGCAGGCATCCCGAGAGCGCCCTCGCTTCCTCTCGCGGCATCCGCCGCCTGGGCTGCGCCGTCGCCGACAGATTGTGCGGGGCCTGGGGCGACATGTCCGCGCCCGATGACCTTCCGGGTGTTGCGCTCCCACTGGATATCGGCAACGTCCGGATCGATCTTTCCGTCAATGAGCGTGATCCGGCCAGCTTTCACGGCCTTGCGCACGGCCTCATGCGACACACCGCGCCGGCGGGCATACTCGGCGATCGAAATCAAACCAACTGATGCCATGGGAGTCTCGGATCAAACCACTCGTCCAACCAATTGAAAATCTCTGCAGCTAGAGGAATTCCGCGCCGTTTCGCGCCGTGATGCGCTATGGCCTTGGAAGGACCCCGCGCCCCGCGCGCCTGACCTCCCTATGCGAGAGGTCTATCGCCCCCTCCTGGCGAGCATGCTGAGCGCGCGTTCGAATTCGACCGGCAATTCCCGTTTGATCTTTGCGAGCACTGCTGTGTTGATGCGCCGCGTGTTGAACATCTGGGGAACGTCGATCGTTTCCACGGCTTGAATCGGCAATCGCTGCTTTCCGGCACGCATGAACACTGTGCGTCCTTGATTGCCAATGAACGCATGTTTGAGCAACTTGCGTCCACCGGTTTTCTTGATCTGCACAGTGACGCCCTGTGCGGTCTGACGCGCACGAAAATGAATCACGTTCATGCTTCGCTTGCCGCCGCGTCGGCCGAACGCCTCCAGTTCGGCGACAAATCCCGCGCCTTTGACACTCGCGCGCCGCAGGATCAGCTGCGCCCGCACATCGCGTGCCTTGATGCTGAATTCAGACGTGATCTGGCGCGTCATCTCGGCGCGCGCCTTATCGCCCGTTTTGTTGATCGCGGCAGTCATCGCCCGGTCGCGGAGACCGTTTTCCAGCCGCGAGAGCTCGCGCTCAACAGCGCGGAGATCGGGGCGAATGTCGATCTTGATCATCGCGGCTCGGAAATGAAAAAGCCCCTCGCGATGGAGGGGCTTCTGTGAATTCTGGGCGCAACTCGGGCAGTGGTACGAAATTTAACACCAGCCCGTGATGGTTGCAAGCGCTTTTTCATAGCGATCAGTAAATCCCCCTCGCGTCCAAGGCCTCTCCCAGCTTATCGGTGCCGCGCTTCAGCAGGATCGTCTCATTGTCTCGAGGGAATCTCCATGATTCCCCCAGCCAGCGATGCCTGATTGCCGCCTGCTCCGCATGGGCGAGATCGGAGATCGCGGCATCGACCGCTTCCGCGCACCTCTGATCGCAGTCGTCGACCATGTCGTCGAAATCCCTGCTTCCGCTCACCGCCATGAGTGCCGAAACCTTGTATCCCATTCCTGCTGGCGCGCGATGCATCCACTCCATCCAATTCCACAGATGCCAGTCGAGGCGCTCAGGAGACATGCGCGCTCTCCTTCAGTACCTCGAGCAGCTTCTCGAGGTAGTGAGTGGCCTTGGCGATCTCCTGCACGCTTTCGTCCTTGCTGCCCATGCGCATCAGGTATTTCAGTGCGCCGGCGCGATACGCGCCGATTCGCTGCTCGCGCGGCCACGTGTCGATCACGTCCCATGGTTCCACGCCCATTGTCTTGTAATGGTCGCCCGCGACCTGCCGATCCTTCGCTTTTGTCATTTGTGTTTTCCTCCATAAAGCAGATCGCCGATCTGGCGCACGAACTCGCGCTGAAATCCGTCCAGCCTACTGTCATCCAGGGACACCACGAGGATCTTCTCCTTGCGCCACCCGTCCCGCTTGATTTGCTCCACGTCCGGCCGGGTCGGCTGGAGTCTCGCCAATGGACAGCGGTACCCGTTCATTTCTCCTCCATCGCGTCGGTCCCAATCACGTGGCCATCCTCGCTGGCCCGGAAAGTCCCGTCCCGCAAACCCTTGCGGATCCAGCTGTCGACCTCAGCCGGCCCGAAGGCCTTCCGGAGATCGTCTATGAACGCCGAGACCTGCGGCATCTTCTCCCTCATCCATCCTTTCTCTTTTTTCCCTTGATGTCCCATGTGTCCCAATCGCGTGTGTGCGCGCACACATGCTCGCTGGCGCGCCCCCTCACCCGCGGGCATGTGCGTGCCCACGTGCGAGGGCCTGAATGGGACACCTCCCGCAAACCGGCATTGGGAGCCGTCTTGCGAGATGTCCCATTGGTGTCCCATTCAATAGATTCAATGGGACACCTCGTCCGAAATCAGCATCGGCAGCGCTTTTCCGGTGTCCCGACCTTTTCGGGCCATTGGGACACCCGGTCCCAAAGTTCCCCATCCCTGGCAGTAAGACACGCGGACGCAGGCCTGCGCGGCTGGCTTTCGCCCAATTGCTCTTCACGCTTTCCAGCTCTCCGTCATCGACGAGATGAACTCGTCATTCGATTCGACAGCGTCCGACCAGTCCTCCGGACGGACGATCCCGCTTGTGACGCGATCATCGCGCAGCATGGCCGCCACAAGCTCTTCGTACCTCTGCTGGGCGAGAACGTGCGCTCTCGCCCGTATCCGATGTTTCAAATCTCTCCCGATTCCGTCGGAAGCCATGATCTCCCCCGTCACACCCGTGCTCATACCGGGAGGGGCTCTTCGTCGCCTGGTGCCGGATCGTCCGGATGGATGTAGACCCATTGCCTTCGGCCCTTGCTGCCTCTCTTCACGCGCCGGAACCCCAGCATCGCCATGATCGTGCCGACCCGCTTCGCCTCCTGTTGACCCGCGCCGATCTTGGACACTTCCATCTTTATGGCCTTGGATAGGACGTCCAGGACCGAGACGCCGTTGCCGTCGGGGCGCACATCCAGGGCCACCTCGGGCTCCGCCAGCCACGCCTGTATAGCGGAGATCCACGGATCGTCGAGCATGCGATGGTCGATCTCCGGCTTGAAAAGACGGTTGAACTCCTCTTCCTCTGGCCACCACGGCTCACCGGACTTGAACAAATGAACCGCCTCCGCGAACAACTGCTCGCGCTGGGCGGCCAACCATTCGAGGTCTATTTTCCCCACCAGGATCGGCCAGAACCGGCGATTGCCCGTGAGATCGCGAAGATATTCGTACTGGTTGGTGGTGGCAGCGAAAACACACTGCCGCGGGTGATCCTCGTAGCTGCGGGAATAGGGCGCGCGGTAGGAATCGACCGCCGAGGAGAGAAACGCCTTTGCGCGAGTGACCTCCGCGCGGTTCAGCGAATCGAGTTCGGCGATCTCATACAGCCAGCGGCCTCGCAGTGCCATAAAAGAGTCCTTGTCGCCCATGACGAAAGGGGTGTCGCCGAAATAGGCTTCGCCGGTCAGGACCTTCAGCGCGGACGATTTCTTTGCCCCCTGGGGGCCCTCCAGCACCAGGACGGTGTCCGCCTTGCAGCCTGGGCGATAGATGCGCGCAACCATCATGATGAGCCACATTGTTCCCGCGCGGCGCGCATACTCCGAGCTTGGAACCCCCAGTCCTTTTTCGACCCAGCAAGCGGCACGGCCGACACCATCCCATTTCATCGCGTCGAGAGCGTCTCGCACCGGGTGCACGCGCCGATCGTGCGCCGCCATGACGATGCCGCCGCGTACCGCATCCACCGCGCGCAGGAGCATGTCGGCGTTTTGGGCGAGCCAGAGACCCATGCGAAGATCGTCGACGTCGGACCATTCGCCCGGTGTATGATCCCAAGGCAACGCCCCGGTGCGCACGATCGCGTTGCTGAACTCGTCGAGCGCGATCTGGTTCGCCAGCGATGGATGATGCTTGGCATAGATGTAGACGTTTTCGCGACAGCTCTCGAGAGCGCCGTTTGGCTTCCGGATCAACTCTCGGCGCCATTCTCCATCCGGCCCAGCGCCAGCCGTGTGAGGGGGGGCGGAGTCCTCGACCGCAGGCTTGCGCAGGCGCGAGACAACCCAGTCGCGCAAAGCGTCGCCCGTCAGCCCTTCGGCAACCGCGTCGGCGACGTCCCAGCCGTCCGGCTTCTCGCCGGGTTTCGGGATTTCGACCAGGCGCACGTCGCATCCGAGCGCCGCGAGGATCTCAGCGATTGCGTTCGCGGCCTTCCAGCCAGGCTGCTCGAATTCCCCGATCGGTGCACCGGCACGGTCCTTCTTGTCGTCACAGTCGGGCCAGATGACGATCTTCCGGCCGCCGAGACGCGCCCAGTCAGCCTTCTTTACTGCCTTCCCGCCGCCGGGCCAGCTCACCACGTCGAACCACCGCGCGAGTGCCTGGTGGGCGGCGTCGGCGCATTTCTCGCCCTCGACCACGAGGACGGGGCGCTTGAGGCCCGCATCGCTGAGACGCTCGAGGCCGTATAGCGGCCGCGGTTCCGGGAACGCGAGCCAGCGCCATTTGCGCTCGGCAGAGTCCGGATCTTCGGCGTAGACGCACGGAAGCACATCCTTCCCGCCATCCGATTTGACGAACCGGTAGACCACTCCCAGGAGCGCGCCAGCGCCGTCCCGATAGGACCATGTCGCCTGGGGACGTCCCCGCACTACATGGGCCCGCGGCGGTTCTGGAGCGTCCGTCGGCACTGGGGAGAGGACACGCCACGGCGTGCGCTTCTTCTCGCCGCCGGGCGTCTCTTCGCGTTGTTCAGCACCGGCTGACGCGGGCGACTCAGGCACTTCCGCGCCGAGGGAAACGCATGCCTCTTTGAAGGAGAGGCATTGGTGCTTGACCAGGAAGTCGATCGCGTTCCCGTGCTCGCCGCACCCGAAGCAGTGATAGAAGCGCTTCTCCGGATTGACCTTGAAAGATGGGGTCTTCTCGGAGTGGAATGGGCAGCACGCCGTGTATTCCGCGCCGTCCTTCCGGAGTTTTACGTACCGGCCGATCAGCTCAACGATGTCGGTCCGCGCGATGAGCGCGTCGGTGTCTATTTTCGTCATTTAGCGCGCCGGCGCGGCTGCTTTCCCCTAAGCTCGGCGAGAAGCGCGTCGACGTGCCGCGTGACCTCCTCGTGGTCAATGCCATCCCACTTCCTTCGGCTCGGGATCGACTCCCGGTAGAGCTCGAGCAGACGGATCCGGTCAGTGGTGACGGCGGGAGCGTGGCCGCCGAGGCCGTCCACGAATTCGATTTCCCTCAGCGTAGTCCAGAGGTTCCATTCCTTGAGGGGCGCGGCGCTTGTCATCGCGTCGGCCGGGCGTGGCACTTCGCGAAGGGGGGTTGACACTGTCGACATCATTGCTCCTTTTTCTCTTGTTTTTCTTCGAAGACCGTTTCGACCGCGTGCATGAACCGCAATAGTTCAAGCGCCTCGGCCGGAGACAGACGCAGGGTCGCTCCGTCGCGCCGGATCGACAGCTGACCACCATGATCGACGGCGAACGACGGGCCCATATCGGGGGGGGGTGCGGCCGAGGGCGGGCGGCGCGGCGAACGCGGTTCCGGTGCCGCGCGGGGCGGAGACTTCGCGGCGACCTCGGGCGCGTGCGTTTGTCGCGCCAGGGGAATCGCGGGCTCCGGTTGTTCCGGCGACTCGGGAGGCCGGATGCCTTGTTTGCAGGCCTCTTTGCCCGCGTCGTTGATCGAATAGGCCATTACGAAGCCGCCCGGCCCAATCCCTTTTCGCTTCTCCCGGCCAACCAGGCTATTCCTGGCGAGCCACGATGTCGCGTTCGCCACCGCGACGGCGTCCGCCGCCAGTTGGCACTTGGGGTAGAGGTCTTTCAAGGTCATCGGTTGCTCGGCCTTGTCGAGGACCTGGAGAATCTCGAGCTGGAGATCGTTCACCGCGCGGCTCCTTCCGGGGTTGAGGAAAACGCGGCGGCTGCTATTCTAGAATTCAGGCGTTTCGCGCCATCCGCCGCGACGGACAATAAAAAAGCCCGATCGCGCCAAAGGGGAGAAAGCGCGTCGGGCAAAACCTGCCGTGTGCCCCGGTCTTGGATGACCGGGCAAAGGCTGCAGGCAGGCGAGTTGATCTTCATGGTCTCCCTATCTTCTTGATTTTTTCTTGTTGCCGTCTTTCCGGCCTGTCAGGGCATCAAGCCTTTTTCGTCTTTTTCTTCGCGATCCCGGCGTCCGCCACCGCTGCCGTGAGGTCTCTCAAGATCTCTTCGACGCGGCCGAGCGCTTCCTCGCGCTCTCCGGATTGATCGTGGCAATGTTTCGCCAGGAGGTAATAGATCGGGGTTTTGTCGCCCGTGATCTCGATATAGCGGTCCAGCTGGTCGAGGTCGAAATGCCTTTGGCCATCCCCGGACAACTGGACGGACAGATTGCCGGGCGCGACGTCGAGGTCGGCCGCGGTGCGCTTCAGGCCGCGCCGATAGACGCCGGCCGCGACGACTTCCTTGGTTGACCTATAGCGGTCCGTGAGACCCATTTCCAGGTCCAGCGTGAGCTGGATTTGATCTTTACCGATATTCACTGATACGACCTCTTATCGCTGTTTTTCTGCAGTTATCAGTGGCGACGGTTACGATGTCACCGTCGTATCCCATAAGAGGCGGAGGCTCGCAGCCATGTTAAGATTTGATCGCCAAACCAAAACCTTAATCACTGGGAGGAGCCTCCATGGCCTTCAATCTCGATTACACCACGATCCAAATTCCGTGCCCGAAGTGCGGAAAGAAGCTCGAGCAGAAGATCGGATGGCTGAAACGAGACAAGCACGTCGCCTGCCCCATTTGCGGCAGGCAAGCTGTCGACACGAACGAACTTCGACGTGTCGAGGACCGGCTGCGCAAGGAGATCGGAAAGCTCGGCGGACAGTAGACAACCGGCGCCCAGAAAAGAAGCACCTTTCCGCAAGCCCTCGATCTCGCGCAGCACGTCGAGAAGCCTGTCGGCCTCGGCGCGGATCACGATCTTGCACTTGGTCATGCGCCGCTACCCTCCCCTTTCGCGGCCGGAGCACCGATCTTCGCCGGCGCGGCGATAATCGAAGTCTTTATTCCAAAAAAGGACCATCATGGAATCAAAAAAGCTACTCGAAGAACTGAATGCTCTGGTTAATGCCATTGAGGACTCTTTCGCGATCATCGCCGGGACCATCGCAGAACAAGCCGACCCAGCCACCACCCTAAAAAGAATCCTGTCCGGAACGGACGCGATGAAGGCAATGCATGGTCAGAGCGAATGGAGGGAGCGGCTGATGAGGTCAGCGTTGAAAATCGTCGCAATGAAAGCTCGTCCCGCGAGTTCAAACGATCCAGAGCTTCAATCTCTGATTGCCAGCGTGCTCGAAGCGCCGACATCGACGAAGCATTAGCGCTCATGATCCTCCCTCCTCTCTCTTTCGCGCCGATCCGGGCCGGAGCGGCGGTCTTCGCCGGCATGCGGTGCAGGCTCGGCAAGATCGGGCCAGATATCAGGGCGCAAATCCCCGCGCCGCATGAGGCCACCGGACTCCTCATAACGCACCCAGGGAGGTATTGATGATGATTGACCGAGAACTGCAACGGCTGATGCTCACGCGCATGGCCGACGCATTTCCAGCTCCGTGGGACAGTCGCGAATTCCTTGAAGCTATCGAATCCGAACGCGCCTACGAGGCCAATCTCGCCTACCTCAAAGGCCATGGCCTCATTGATGTCTACCTCGATGTCGGATTGGACGGAAGCATCGCGTGCGGCCTTCCATCGATCACGTCGAGAGGCCTCGATTTCCTTGCCGAAGACGGAGGCCTGGGCGCGATTCTGGGCGTCGTGACGATCAAGATTCACGATGAGTCCATTCGTCAGCTGATTGGCGCGCACATTGATCGCATGCCAGGCACCGAGGACGAGAAAAGCGCGCTTCGTAGAGTTTTGCGAGACGTTCCTGCCGAGGCGTCAAAAACCATGATCGACCGATTGGTCGCGCTAGGGCTTGAGCATCTGCCGGGGACGCTTGGGTCACTGCATACATGGCTAACGACGATTCGGTTGTGAGCGCTCTTTCCAGAACCAGATTGGCGATGTGCTCACGTTCGCCCGAGGTATCGATCGCAGCGCTGCGCAACGCGAGTTCAACCCGGCTTTCATCACCGTCCGGCAACCCGATCTGCAGCTCTATCGAGCCGTCAATATGCATGAAGCCGGAAACATTGAGCGGGATCGGGAAGCGACTAGGAGGCATCGCTCTCTCTCCTTTCGCCGTCGCGCCGGTCCTGGCCGGAGCGGCGGTCTTCGCCGGCATGCGGTGCAGGTTCGGCAAGCTCAGGCCAGATATCGGGGCGCAAATCGCCGCGCCGCACGCGGCCACCGGACTCCTCGTCAAGACGGCGGCAGAGCGCCCCGCCCAAGCTGTGCCCCTTCGAGAGCGCCTTGCGCAGATAGCCGATGGTAGTTTGGCAGCGGGCGGCGTAAGCACTTTGCGCTTGCGGCGGCAACGAATTCAGGTAAAGGCGTAGCGTGTTCATGGAAGCCAATATATACCCACGGGTAAATATCGTCAATACCAGCAGGCGTATTTACTCAGAGGTAAAAGAGAATAACAATTCGAAAATGGAAGGGGATATCGATCAAGACATGATGCGTGCTGCGCTAAAAGCAGCAATTGCTAAGCAATTTGGCGGCAATAACGCAGCCTTCTCGCGAGCAAGCGGAATTAAAGAAACGTACCTGTCGCGCCTTCTGTCAGACCCATCAACGCCACAACACAAAGGTTTCGGCCCAGAGACCATAGGGAAGATAGAAGCCGTATGTCCAGGATGGATCGGCCCCGCCGGGGTGACCATCGCACTCCGAAAAGGGGTGCGCGTTAAACTGGTATCGGATATCCAACATATCCGCGAAAATCTCCGACGCGGAGGGCTCGACGGAGATATCACCCGGGAATCTTTTTTTGCCCCAGAAGACCATGTGCAGCCTGAATCGCACGCGACCGAATGCGCGACCTTCCCAATCCCTCACCTCAACGGGCGCGCGAAGGGAGGTGGCGGCGGCCTAGCACCCGCAAGCGAATATGTCGTGGGGTCAATCACCGTCACGATCGACTGGATTCGGCGCGAACTGCCCGCGATCACGAACAGAGGCAATCTAGCCGTAATCGAAGCCTATGGCGATTCAATGGAGCCGACGCTGCATAGCGGCGATCTGCTCGTCGTGGACACAGGAATCCACCAGGCAGACGTGGATGGCGTCTACATCCTGGCTCGCGCGAACACGGCAGAACCCGAAATAATGGTCAAGCGGCTGCAGCGCACACGGGACGGAGGGCTGATCATCAAATCGGACAACCCTATCTATGAGCCCGAACGTGTGCCACATAAAGAGTTGGAAGAGGTAGATGTGCGCGGGCGTGTGGTGTGGATTTGGGCGGGAAGGAAACTTTGACGAACTAACTATATGCCGGGAGGGCACAAGCGACCACGATGGCCTCAGAAAAACGATCATATACGGCGGACTTCTTTTGCTTTGAAGAGGATAGCGACCGGGAAAGCGCTGCTTTCCGTAAGCTGTTGATGGAATATAGCGGGAACCATGCGCCCGCCTACGCGTTGGGGAGCGATTCAGACGTCAAGCATCAGATACGGAGTATTCGAGCGAATCGCGACCACAGCGTGTTCATGGCCGTATTTGGAAGGTTGCGCCACGGCGAAACTCCAGAGCAAGCGACCGAAAGGGGCAATGACTCAGACGTCGAATTACTCCCGGGACACGGTCTAGTTGATAAGAGCCACTTCCTATTCTATCCTGACATAAATCTCCTCGTGCTCCAGCGAAATAGAAACGCCGGGAGCCGCAGTCACTTCCAGGCATATCTGAATAAGCCGCATTACAAAAAGCGCGCGCTAATGCCCGTCCTCAGTGAAGATTCATATTCAAAGCTTATGCATGGTGGCACCGTCAAGAAGCTTGAAATCTCGTTCAAACGCCCGCCGGCTGGCCTGGCCGAACAAAGTGCGTTTCTCGGGGACTGCGTAAGGATGTTTAGCGACTCCGACGCGGCACGCCTGAAAATGACGCTGACTGCAGAAATCGGGGGGCGACTCCTCGAACCAATGAAGAACGCCATGGTTAAGCTGTCGAAATTTGGAGGGACACGCGTTGCCAGGGTAACCATGGCCGAGGATAATGAGATCATCGACCTGATCCTGGACCGTATAACAAAAGGCTTCGATGTCGACCTCCTCGAAAATGGACGCCCCGACCCGCAGTCAATGTTCGCCGGGCTCGCCCGAGCAAAAGACGCCTGCGCGGAGGACCTCAAGGCTTTCTTTGGTCCCTAGGCGGCATAAGTTCGGTTTATTTCTGGCAGCAATTGCGGGCTGGTATCTCTCCGGGCTGATCTGGCCTCATTCCCGAAATGTCGGCCCCGCGGAGTGGAATAGCTACGCGGCCACAATCTCGCCGGTTGCCGCAAGCATGGCAGGCCTGGCGGTTGCGCTCACCGCACTTGTATATGCCCTGCTTGGGACACCCCTTCTCAAATTTCTGCATGAGAAGGGGGCCCTCAATAGGCTTTTGTTCGATCTGATGGCTTGTGCAGTTTTTTGGTTGCTAGCTCTCGGATTCGGCGTATCCGGAGCTCTGCCGGGTTTTGCGCAAACACAATTGGTTCTCCGCATTTCGACATCGGCTGCTATGAGCGGCCTATTGTATTTCGGGCCAATTGGGTGGGCCTTCTGGCTATTGCTAAGGCACGCTGGGGACAGCCCAGCTGCGGGGCATTCTCATGACTTTGACACGCCCACGGACCTTTCATCGTGACCGCACCGCGCATACATGCGATCATGCGGAGTAAACCGCTGGGCCGCTTCATATTGATCCGGATACATGCGCATGAGGGCACCCCGTCTGCCAGTCGCGCTGCCAACGCGTCCGTCTATATACTATAGTGTATTATGATCGTATAATGCGCATTCGAAAAATTGACGTACATGCCCATGCGTTGGTCGACCTGGCGGGGTTGCGAATCATTGATATAGCCGCTGCCGCAACCATATTAGCCGTGCTGGAACAAATGAATGCAGACCCTGCCTTCATTGATAAGCTAACGACACGCGGCAGTAATAAGTTCGGTCGTTTTGTCGTCAACGTTAAACGGTGGCAAAACGCCAAACAGCACGGAAGTCTCTGGCGCTTCCGCGCACTTGAGACGCCAGCAACGGGCTATAGGATCGTCTATGGCTACCAGTGGAATACCATGCAACTTGTAGTGCTTGGCATAATTCACAAGGAGGATTTCGACTATGAGCTCGACAGCGACTGCGGCCGCAGAATCCTTACTGATTGGCGAGTTCTCTAGCCCCACAACGGACTCCGTCGCGCCCATCATTTGCCTCGAATTTTCGGCCGCCCCCCCCGCCTCTCTGGCAAATACGACAAGTCTTACGTCTTTGCTCAGCGAGTATGAAAGCGACCCAGAGATGGCACGCCATCTCGCGGATGCGAGACGGAATATCGCCAGAACTTTCTATGCAGATGAACCGGAGACGCTTAGCGCGCTACGACTAGCCGCCGGATTTTCGCAAACCCGTTTGGCAGAAGGAGCGTCCACATACCAGTCATACATCGCCAGGCTTGAACTCGGGCAGGCCGACCCGAGCACAGATATGATCTCGAAGATCGCCACAGCGCTTGGTGTCGAGGCGGACCGAGTTTTCCGCGCCATCACAAACCAACGGAGCACTCGTGGGCAATCAAACTAATACCGGCAGATTTGTCGTCGCGCAATTTTGCGACGATATAAGGCAGGAAGTGGGCAACAAATTTTCGCTCATGGGCTGCTACGGTGATCAGGTCATCGTCGAGAAATTTCCGATCGTGCTCCCGAAATTCTGCGCGCATATTCGCGTCTTCACTCCTATAGACCGGCCGTTTGCTCGGCTGGTCGTTCGAGCAAAGCTCAATACCGAGATCGCCGCAGAGAGCATGCTGCCCCTCGAGAGGATAACGCCAAGCCATCTGCGGGCCTCACAGGACAATAATCTCGGACGGGCCACCTTGGTAGCCGTAATTGTCCTATCTCCTTTTGTCGTCACAGAAACTAGCAAGCTGCAGATCGAGGCGGAAACGGAGGATGAAATCATCCCCGGCAGCTTCGTCATAATTCGTGAGCAGGCGCCCCGCGACGCCCCCAATGATTCCGTCGACGGCGGTCAGTAAGCAATAATTCGCAAATCCAGTTCGCGGGAGCGGAGTTCATCCGGTTCCAGTCATCGCCAAAACCCGCTCCGGCGGGTTTTTTGTTGTCCTTCTTATCCCTTCTCCCTTGCTCCTTTTCCACCATGAAATGATGGCCCGCAAACACATCACGGGCGATGCTCGCGCATCCACTCCTTGAGCGCTTCGTCTATGCGGGTCTGCCATCCCTGCCCCGTAGCGCGGAACTGCGCCACAACCTCGCGCGACAAACGGATCGTGATACGCTCCTTAGTCATGACGGCAAATGGCCGGCCCCGCTTAAGCGTCGGCTTGACAGCTTCCCATTCCGCATCGGTCAAGGGGACTGCATCAGCATCGGACATTGCCGCCGCCGTGATGGCCGCATCTTCATCCGGAGTGGGCACAATGGTGCCAGGTTTAAGCTTCGGCATAGCGTTTCACCTCTCGCTGGTTGGCCTTGCGTAGACTAATGATGCGCCGGCACTCGGCGCGGTCTACAAAGGCCACATAATACAGGCGCAGTCCAATATAACCGATCGCGGCCATGCGCGCTTCGCCATATTGGTATCGCATATCAGACCAAATCACCGCCGACCCCCATTCCAAATCCGCCGCCAGCGCAAGCGACACGCCATGCTTGGCGATGTTGGCGGCATCTTTGGTCGAATCATAGGCGATTTCCATATTCATTATTGTATGTACATAAATAACAATAGTCAATAATTATTGTGCATATGCAATTCGCGGCTGGCCCGCTTATCTTCTACCCCCTCTTTCTTGATCTGGCGCACGGTCCATTCAATAACTTTACCTGCGGGTATTGACATATTATTTACCTACGGGTAATCTTCCCCCATCGCATGATGGCCAGCGCGACAGGGCGCAGGCGGTAGCAGCAACGAGGTCGGCGGCGCAAGAAACAGGATGCGCCGGACAGCACAAAATATAGATCGGAGGGAGAAGCATGAGCATTCCCGGCAGGACAGAGATAACCCGCGCCATCCAAAGCCATGTCAGATCGGTGCGGATCCCTTTTACGAACTGCTATGCCCTCTGCGCGTGCGGTGCCGGGGAAGACGCTGCGCCAGGAAGGAATAGTGAGAAGAGGATTGAGACCAAGATGGTCAGAATCCCCTTCACCTGCCACTACGTCCCGTGCACCTGCGGCGCGATAGAGAAGGATGACTGTGAATGCATTCGCGTCTCGATTCTATCGAATATGGCAAGCGCAACCTCGGGAGATGCCCGTTCGCCGAATATCGATTGCGCAGACTTCCAGGCGATCAGCAGGGTATCCGATACGAAGATAGTTGCATCGCGTACGTCCGCAGGGATATTCAGTTTATTGATTTCCAAATGCAGGTCGAGCGGATTGTTGTCTTTCATGCGCGTCCTTTCCAAGGGAAGTGTGATCGGGAAATCGCATTGTACCGAGGAGTAGGACGCGCACCCTATCTGGAATGGAGGATGTCGCGATGGACGAACCGGTGACCGAACAAGAGATGTCTGTCGCCTTCGCGCGGTCCGCACTTGAAACGCTCGGCTGGACATTCGAAGCGGCCATGGAAAATCCGGCCTTGGTAATCGCCCTTCGCCGCTCCGCACAGGCATCAAGAAAGACGGCGGCAACAGGCAAAGAGGGCAGCGGGCATCAGCCGGTGCAGCTGGCCCTCATCTGAAGAAAAGGGAGGTCGATGATGGACGTGGTCAAGCATGAATGGCGAACCATCGCGGTGCGCGATGGATGCTGGTTCGTGACGCAGCAGGATTCCGGTGAGCCCGCGAAGCTGGTGGCCACGACAGGATCTGAGACGGATGCGCGACTGATCGGAGCCGCTCCTGACATGCTGGATGCGCTCCGGACGATCGTCGCCGAAGTGCGCGGCCCGCTGAAGCCCTTCAGCACCGACTCCTACCTTCCGGCGCGCTTCGTGGAACTCGCGATCGCCGCGATCGAGAAAGCGGAGGGCGCGCCATGCGCATGACCGGAATCTCCGCGCGTCCAATTATCCCAGGCCGCGCCTATCGCGTGACGTCCCATGGGCGCGCGTTGACCGTGCTCGCAGACCACCCGTGTATTGCGATCATCCGCGCAATCAATGCATGGAGGATTGAATGATCGATCCATTCCGCAAAGTCCCGACATTCTGGTCGCCAGGGCGAATCCAGGCGCTCGCCGAGCAAAACCGCCGAGACCGATTTCGGCGTTATCCGGAACTCGAGGCGATCGAGAAAGCTGTCGCTGCGATGCCACCGGTACCCGAGATGACCCAGACCACCGTCACCCCACTGAAAGGGAGAAAAACGTGAACGCACCTGACACAACAATCATCGGCACACCAACGTCCGGCGGTTATTATGCCGGCCGCATCCGTCTGGACGATGGCAACGTCTATGTGTTGATCGTCGCGCCCAAGGCCGAAGGAGAGCACGAGCCCACGATATGGATGCCCGTCGGCGTGAACTTCGACGGTGCCACGTCCTACAACGATGGCATGGCCAACACGGTCGCCATGGCGGAGGCCGGAAGCGAGCTGGCGATGTGGGCGCGGGCCGCGAACATCAATGGCGAAACAGACTGGTATCTGCCGAGCCAGGACGAGCTGGAGATCATCTACCGCAACCTGAAGCCGACCGCCAACCTGAACTACTGCTGGATGCGCTCCGGCCTGAATCTGTCCGCCGTCGAACCGACGTGCCCTCATACACCAAACTTCCCGCTGCAGACACAGGCCGAACTGTTCCAGGACGGTGGTGCCGAGGCCTTCGAGCCGAGCTGGTATTGGACGTCGACCCGGCACATCGCTTACAGCGAAAGCGCCTTCTATCAGAGCTTCAGCGGTGGGAACCAGTACTACTACTACGCCAGCTACAAGCTCCGGGCCAGGCTCGTCCGCAGATTAATTATTGAATAATTCGGCCACCCGGGGACTACAAAGGCGCAGGCGAAGAAGAATGAAGCGCGACATTATCACGCGGCCCATCATGTGGTTGTTTGGTGCCGCTAAGGAGAACGAATGAGCAAAGATGCCATTGCGGTGCAAGGTCCGCTCGACCGCCGAGTTAACCCCTGCGCCGAGCGATGCCCGAAATGCGGAAGCCAAGACATATCCCGGCGCTTCATTGCGAAAGGTGGCGAGGTTCCACACGAGGGATACGATAAGTGCGCAAGCAAGTACGGCAGCGGCCAATGTCACCATTGGACAGCGACCCGCGACCACCTACACCACCATTGCAGATGTTGCGGGTTCGATTGGCAGGGCCTTCCGCTGAAATTGTCGTGTGCCTGCAGGCCGACGAGCTCGAGGTGACAGCCGCATGACCATAACCCATATCAATCGGTGCCCGTTTTGCGGGAGCGACGAGCTGGACATTGAGGCCGCAATCGCTTTGCGCGAGGTGGCGATCGTTTGCCCGAAGTGTCGCTGCACAGGTCCGATCTCGGGATCCGCCAAGGATGCAGTCGAAGTCTGGAACCGAGCTGGCCAATCCATGCGCGATTTGATCGCGACCATTGACCTGCATACGGATTGCATGACCAATCAGATCGACCGTGGGGCATTGGACCCGTGGATCGAGAAATGCGAGAAGGCGTTATGACCATTGCGATATGCATCGGCTGCGGATGCGATGATCTCCACGCATGCTGGGACGAGGCGGCTGAACATCCATGCAGCTGGCTGGCCGTCGACCGCGACGAAGGCTTCGGGGTGTGCTCGGTTTGTCATGAGCATCTTGAACGATGGAACGCCGGTGATCGAGAGATCGCCGTTCCCATAGATACGGAGCGCAGGTAAAACGATGCCCGACGATGACTACGAGAAAGTCGAGATAGGCATACATGCGCTGGTTTCCGAGAACAGACGCCTCCGCGCGCGCATCGCCGAACTCGAAGCCGCGCTGCGCAAGAACGTGTCGGCTGGCGGCGGCTATCAGCCGATTGGCATTCGAGGTGTGCCAAAGCCGCCGCCCCGGAAGCGATGACAATACCCGACCGCTCACGACGGCCGGACGGTACCGGAATAAGATCTGGAATATTTTGAGGTAGGAAATGGAGCGAAAGTGTTCCTGACGCCTGACGAAATCGCAGAACTGACGGACCGCCTGCGCCCAGCCGAGCAGATCGAATGGCTGCGCGCCCACAGGTGGGTGTTCGAGGTCGGCGCGAAAGGTCGTCCGAAGGTCCTCCGGGCATATGCGCTTGCGCGCCTCGGGGGCGCGGAGCAGAATCACAAGGCAGAGCCGAAACTGCACCTGGCATGAGACCGCGCAAGAAAGATAGAAACCTTCCTATCTGCATGTATTTCCGGCACGGGCGGCACTGGCTCGTCAAGGGCGGCCGGTGGACTGCATTGCCGACCGACAGGCGTGCCGCCTTGGCGGAATACGAACGCCTCACGAGCGCCCCGGCAGGCGGAATCTCTACCATGCTTAACCGCTTCCTCGAGGCGGCCGCCGCGCGCACGAAGCCGCGCACGATGGAGCAATACAGGATCGCCGCCGCGAAGATCGAGAAAGCCTTCGTCGAATTCTCCCCAAGCCAGGTCAAGCCCACCCACATCGCGCAGTTCATGGATCATTTCCGATCCACGCCGAATATGGCTAACAGGATGCGCAGCGTCCTCAAGATGGCGTTCGACAAGGCGGTCTTGCTGGGAGACTGCGATTCCAATCCGGTAACGAGCGTGCCGCGGCATGCGGAGGCGAAAAGGACGCGCTATATCACCGACGCCGAATATGCGGCCGTGAAGGCCTGTGCGAGCCCTGTTTTCGCGGCAATCATGGATGTGGCCTATTACACGGGCCAGCGCATCGGTGACATCCTGGCAATCAGGCTGTCCGACATCTCTGACGATGGGATCTGCTTCGAGCAGGAGAAGACGGGGGCCCGGCTGCTGGTGCGCATGACCCCGGAACTCAAGACGGCGGTTGAGACAGCGAAAACGGCAAGGGGGAGCAACGTGCGGGCGATGACCCTATTTTTCACGCGCAAAGGCACGCCCTACGCCTATCGCACGGTCAAGGACATGCTGGAACGTGCGTCCGTGCGTGCGAAGGTGGATAATTTCAACCTTCACGACATTCGCGCCAAGTCGATTACCGACGCGGAAAAGCAAGGGAAAGACCCGCAGGCGCTGGCCGGACACACATCCCGTGCGATGACTGAGCGTTACCTCAGAGACAGGAAAACGCCGATCGTCGAGGGGCCGAGTTTTGGACGTGTCCAAAAAGATGGACAGAAAAATAAACGCAAGTAACTGATAAATGGATGTTTCTTCGCACACCCCCATGATGCAGCAATATTTGCGCATCAAGGCTGAACATCCCGACATGCTGGTGTTCTACCGCATGGGGGATTTTTACGAGCTCTTCTACGAGGACGCCGAAGAGGCGGCGCGGCTCCTCGATCTCACGCTCACGCAGCGGGGAGCCTCTGGCGGACAACCCATCAAGATGGCAGGCGTACCGCACCATGCCTGCGAGCAGTATCTGGCCCGCCTGCTGCGATTGGGGAAATCGGTCGCCATCTGCGAGCAGATCGGGGACCCCGCCCTCTCGAAGGGGCCCGTGGAACGGCGAGTCACCCGCATCGTCACGCCGGGCACCCTGACCGACACGGGACTCCTGGACGATCGCCGCGACAGCCTGCTGGCCGCCCTGTTTCCGGCGGGGGAGCGGATCGGGCTCACCTGGCTCAACCTGGCCAGCGGACGCTTCTGCGCACTCGAGACCGGCCCGTCGCGTCTCGCCTCCGAGCTGGAGCGTATCCGGCCTGCCGAGCTCCTCGTCCCGGAAGGCTTCCAGCACGCGGGGCTTGCGTCGTTCAAGTCCGCGCTGAAATCTCTCGCACCGTGGCAATTCGACCCGGACACCACCTACGACGCGCTGTGTACGCAGTTCAAGGTCTTGAGCCTGGACGGTTTCGGCGTGGCCAAAGGGGGCCCCGTGACCTGCGCGGCCGGCGCCCTCTTAGGCTACGTCCAGCATACCCAGCGCGCCGCCCTCCTGCACATCAGCCAGCTCGGCGTGGAACCGAGCGGCGCCTATGTCTCGATGGACAGCGCCACCCGTCGCAACCTGGAAATTTCCGAAACCTTGCGCGGCGAGCCCTCGCCCACCCTGCTCTCGCTGCTCGATACCACGGCGACCAGCATGGGAAGCCGCTGCCTGCGCCACTGGCTGCATCACCCGCTGACCGACCGCGCGGCCCTGCAAGGCCGGCTCGAGGCCATCGACGCCCTGTGTGCGCAGGCCGGCGCATGCCCCCCGTTCCGAACGCTTCATGAACTCCTGCGCAGCTGCGCCGACGTCGAGCGGATCACCGCCCGGGTCGCGTTGGGCACGGCGCGGCCGCGCGATCTGTCGGGGCTGCGCGACACCTTGAAGGTCTTGCCCTGCGTGAGGGACACGATCACGCCGCTTCCCGCGACGCGTCTCCAGGCGTTGGCCTTGCGCCTCGCCCCAGAAGACGCGCTGGTCGAGGAGCTCGAACGTGCGCTGAGGCCGGAACCGAACAGCATGCTGCGGGACGGCGGCGTCATCCGCGAGGGCTATGACGCCGAACTCGACGAGCTGCGCGCCATTCATGAGAACTGCGGCGAATTCCTGCTTTCCCTCGAGGCGGCCGAGCGTGGCCGCAGCGGGATCGCCACGCTCAAAGTGGAATACAACCGCGTCCACGGATTCTACATCGAAGTCCCGCGCAGCCAAGCGGAAAAAGTGCCGGACGACTATCGGCGCCGCCAGACCCTCAAAAACGCCGAACGCTTCATCACCCCGGAGCTCAAGGCTTTCGAGGACAAAGCCCTGTCGGCCTCGGAGCGGGCGCTCGCCCGCGAACGGCAGCTCTACGAGGCGTTGCTCGCCTTCCTCGCGCCCCATGTCCTTCGCCTGCAGGACATCGCGGCGGCCCTCGCCGAGGCGGATGTGCTGGCAAGCCTCGCCGAGCGCGCGCAGACGCTAGGACTCGTCGCCCCCGAATATGCCGAGGAACCGGTGCTCGACATCCGCGAGGGACGCCATCCGGTGGTCGAGACCCAGGTCGACACCTTCGTGGCCAATGACACGGTGCTAGGCCGCGCGCGCCGGATGCTGCTCATCACGGGCCCGAACATGGGCGGCAAGTCGACCTTCATGCGGCAAACCGCGCTCATCACGCTGCTCGCCTGCTGCGGCTCGTATGTTCCCGCAAAGTCCGCGCGCGTCGGCCCCATCGACCAGATCTTCACGCGCATCGGCGCATCCGACGACTTGGCGGGTGGCCGGTCGACCTTCATGGTCGAAATGACCGAGACCGCCAACATCCTGCACAATGCGACGGACAAAAGCCTGGTGCTCCTCGACGAGATCGGCCGCGGGACGTCCACCTTCGACGGGCTCGCGCTGGCGTATGCCTGCGCCCGCGCATTGGCGGAACGCAACCGCTCCTTCGCCCTTTTCGCCACCCATTACTTCGAATTGACCCGTCTGGCCGAAGAACTGCGGGCAGTCGCCAACGTGCATCTCGACGCCGTCGAACATCGCGACCGCATCGTCTTCCTCCACAGCGTGCAAGAAGGCCCGGCGAGCCAAAGCTATGGCCTGCAGGTCGCCGCATTGGCGGGCGTGCCGCCCGCTGTCATTCAGGCCGCCAAGCGCCGCCTCGCACAACTGGAGCAGCAAAGCATCGAGACCGGCCGACAAGGCGATTTGTTCGCCGCTCCGGCCACGGCCCCATGTCCCGAACCCGATGACGCCGTGGCGCGACGGCTCAAGGCGATCGAGCCCGACGCGCTCACGCCGCGAGCGGCGCTGGGTCTGATTTACGAATTGCGCGCGCTGCTGCCGAAGGACGCATGACGCCCCCTGGCGCCCACGCCCCGGAAAGCCGCTAACCCCCGTGCCTGCTGGCCGCCAGGGCCACCCCGGCGGCTTTGGGCTGTTTGCCCGCTTTCGCGAGGGAAGCCATGACGGCGGCGCGCGCCTTCGGGCTCATCTTGGCAATCACGCGGATGCGCCGGTAAAACGCCGGCAAATTGCCGTGCTGCTGCGCGAGCAGCTCGCGAAATTCGGGAACGAGCTGGGTGTACAGCGCGATCGATGCAATCTTGGCATTGTTCAGATCGTCCAAGAACCACGGGTCATAACCACTGTAGCCGTGCCACTTGGAGGCCTTCAATGTCTGATAGGCGGCCAGCAGCCGTTGGAAGAGCGCCTTCTTGTCGGCGAGCTTCTGCTCGGCGGAGAGCGGCGAGGCATAAAGCGCCGCAAGTTTCTTCTGGTACTTGAACACCAGATCGTCGAAATCCCGCCTGCGCTGCCTCGCGACCTCGTACTCCCGCCGCTCGGCTGCCGTGCCATCGGCCGCGAGCCAGCGGTTCATCCCCTCCCGCTCGATGGTATTGGCCATCGATTCATTGAAGACGGTCTCGCCCGGGACGTACGCCACCTGATGCCCCAGCTCATGGAATATGAGTTCCGCGACCGCCCAGTCGGGATAACCGATAAAGGTGTTCAACACCGGATCGTTGAAATAGCCCAGCGTCGAGTATGCCGGAATGCCTCCTACGTAGACGTCGTAGCCCTTGCGCCGCAGGCGGGCCGCTTCTGCCCTGGCCTCCGGCTCGGAGAAATAGCCGCGGTAGGCGACACACCCGGCAATCGGAAAGCACCATGTCTTGGGCGATAGCGAAAGCTTCGGCGTCGCGAAGACGTTCCAGGTGACGTACGGACGGCCCAGATTGGCATAATTGCGATAGCACGCATTGTCGGGCAGTCCGAGCTCCTGGCTCGCATAGGCGCGAATCTCGAGGACGTCGGCGAGCTTATGCGCCAGCGCCGGATTGCAGTGCGGATCCTTGATGACCTGCGGGATCGGCCGGGAGGCATCGAGGATCTGGAGTTCGCCATGGACGGACTGCGCATAATAGCCGACAGTCGAGCAGCCGCCGAGAAATGCCGCGAGGAGAACGAGAGGACCCGCGAGCGGGATCGGTCGAAGGCTGCGCGGCGCTGCGGCAGCGGGGCGCGGCAACGGGCGTTCGCTTCCGCCTTGGGCACGCACAGGCCGGAAGAGGTGCTTGGCGAGGTTTGTCCACATGATGCTTTGAGGCTCCCTTTCGATCGCAACCGGCACCTACATTGTTATCGTTCGGGAGGCGCAGGCGCTATCGTAGCATCGCCCCGGCCCCTTGAGAAGGATTGCACAAACATCCAGCATCGCCTACCATGGCCCTTTGTCCCCCGTCCCGCATGCGGTTCGCACTCATCATCCGGATCATCCTGGGAGGCAAGCCTGCGCTATGCGCCGCCTGACAGCAAAGATCATCACCTGGTACGAAGGTACGCTCACGTTCGGCGTCTTCCTGCTCAGTCTCGTGATGCTCATTCTGATGGTGAGCGCCTCCTATCGGTATGCCAAGGCGGATCTGGTGCTGCCGCTTCGGTTGGGCAAACCGATCGACGTGCCCTCCTCGACCGTGGACTTCCTGTCGATCTTCGTGCTGATCGAGCTTGCGCGCATCTTTTTCGGGTACTTCCAGAGCCATCGCATCCGCCTGCGGCTCATCATCGATGCGGGCCTCGTCTTCCTGGTGCGCGACACGGTGATCGAGTTCTATGCCGCCCACCCGCCGCTGTCCGAGGTGCTCCCTGTCGCCCTCATGCTGGTGATCCTCATGGGGCTGCGCATAGCGGCCATCATCTGGTCCCCCGGCCCGTCGGACTAGCCCGCCTCACGCCTTTGCGCATCCCCCGTTCGGAGCGTCGTGCAGGACCCCGGCAGGACGGTCGCTATAATCTAAGGAAAGACGCGGCGCATAAGACACGGGGCGGCCATGATCGAAGACGATCCGCTATGGTACAAAGACGCGATCATCTACGAACTGCACGTCAAGGCCTACTTCGACAGCTCGGGCGACGGAATCGGAGATTTTCGCGGACTCACGCAAAAGCTCGACTACATTCGCACGCTCGGCGCCAACACGCTGTGGCTGCTTCCGTTCTACCCTTCGCCGATGCGCGACGACGGGTATGACATCTCCGATTATCGCGATGTCTATCCCCCGTACGGCACCCTGGAGGATTTCCGCCGCTTCATCCGGCAAGCCCATGCACGCGGGCTAAGGGTCATCATCGAGCTTGTCGTCAACCACACCTCCGACCAGCACCCCTGGTTTCAAGCCGCGCGCAGAGCTCCCCCGAAATCGGCCAAGCGAAGCTATTACGTCTGGAGCGGCACCGACACGCAGTTCCCGGAAACACGAGTCATCTTCAAGGATACCGAGGCCTCCAATTGGGCATGGGATCCTGTGGCACGCGCCTACTATTGGCACCGTTTCTTCTCCCATCAACCGGATCTCAACCACAACAACCCGCACGTCGTGCGCGCCATGATGCGGGTCATGCGCTTCTGGCTCGACATCGGCGTGGACGGCTTGCGTCTCGATGCCGTCCCGTATTTGTGCGTGCGCAAAGGGACGAATAACGAGAATTTGCCGGAAACACACCGTGTGATCCAATACATGCGCGCGGAACTGGACAAGCATTACCGCAACCGCATGTTCCTGGCCGAAGCCAACCAGTGGCCGGAGGACGTGCGCGAGTATTTCGGCGACGGCGACGAATGCCACATGGCCTATCACTTCCCCCTGATGCCCCGCATCTACATGGCCATCGCGCAGGAGGACCGGCACCCGATCGTGGAGATTCTGCGCCAAACGCCCGATATCCCCGACAACTGCCAATGGGCCATCTTCCTGCGCAACCATGACGAACTCACCCTGGAGATGGTGACCGACAGGGAACGGGACTACATGTACGAGATGTACGCCGCCGACGAACGCGCTCGCCTCAATCTCGGCATCCGCCGCCGGCTTGCGCCGCTCATGGACAACAACCGGAGCAAAATCGAGCTCATCAACAGCCTGCTCATGTCGATGCCGGGCTCACCCATCGTCTATTACGGCGACGAGATCGGCATGGGGGACAACGTGTACCTGGGCGACCGCAACGGCGTGCGCACGCCCATGCAGTGGAGTCCGGACCGCAACGCGGGCTTCTCGCGCGCGGATCCGGCTCGCCTCTATCTCCCGCCCATCATGGACGCGGTGTATGGCTACGAGGCTTTGAACGTGGAGGCCCAGGCGCGCAATCCCTCCTCGCTCCTCAATTGGACGACGCGCCTGATCACGGTTCGCAAAGCCCACGCGTCCTTCGGGAGAGGAAGCCTGATCATGCTCGATCCGGCAAACCGGAAAATTCTTGCCTATTTGCGCGTCTATCAGACCGAGGTGATCCTGTGCGTCGCCAACCTGGCCCATTCCGCGCAGCCGGTCGAACTCAATCTTGCGCCTTACCAGCAACGCATTCCGGTCGAGCTCATGGGACGCACGCCCTTCCCGCGCATCGGGGAACTCCCCTATCTTCTGACGCTGCCCAGCTATGGTTTTTATTGGTTCGAACTGCTCGCCGATACCACTCTCGCCCCGCGTCCGGAGGAGGCCGTGCCGCGCCTCGAACTGCCACTGCTGGTGCTCATCGATGGCTGGCGCACGTTCCTGCCGCCAAAGGAGGGGGCGCCCGCCGTGCGCACGCAGCTGGAGCGCGCGACGGCACTGCGGCTGGAAAAGGAAGTCTTGCCGAGCTTCCTGTCCCAGCAACCCTGGTCCGGGCTGCAAGGCAAGGCGATAGGCGAAGGCGCCTTCATCGCCGCCACGGAATGGGGCACGCCTCTTCGCAGCTGGTTCCTGACCCTGGTCCGCGCACAGGCGCCGGGAGGATCCATCCGCGGATATTTCGTGCCGCTGGCGCTTTCCTGGGACGACGGCGACGACGAGAAACACCGGGCGCTCACGACCTTTGCCGTGGCACGCGTACGCCAAAAGGCGCGCACCGGGCTCCTGGTCGATGCCTTTGCCGACGACGAATTCTGCGGGGCGCTCGTAGACGCCATCGGGCGAAACGTCACTGCGGCTTTCGGCCGAGGAACGCTGCGCTGCGTTTCCACCCCGGCCTTCGAGACGCTCGCTGAAGGCCGGCTCGGCAATGTCACGCGCCCATCCGGCGCTCGCGAGCAGCGAACCGCGATCTTGGGGGACAGGCTCTTCCTGAAAGCGGTCGGGCAGATCGAGGAAGGCCCCAACCCGGAGATCGACATCGGCGCATTTCTGGCCTCCCAATCGGCATTCCTGCACGTCGCACCGTTCGTGGGGAGCGCACAATACCACCCCCCGGGGGGCGCCGCGATTGCGCTGGCCTTGTTGCATGCCTATATTGAAAATCAGGGTACGGGTTGGGACTACGCGCTCGAGTCTCTCGAGCGCTTCCTGGAATCAAAGCTCGGACACCAGGAGTTGGCGGCGCCGGAGAACCCCCATGGCGCGGCAAGGGCCCTGATGCGAACGCTAGGCTCGCGGGTAGGCGCACTGCACAAGGCCTTTTGCCTGGACCTCGAGGATCCGGCGTTCAATCCGGAGCCTGTGGCCGCACGAGAGCGCGCAGCATGGGTCGCCGCCGTCGGAAAAAAACTCTCCCAGGCGGTCGGTGAACTCAAGCGGCAGCGTCAACGTCTGCCATCGCCGGCGCGGGAAGGCGCCGACGAGCTGATCCGGCTGCACAGGCGCCTGAACAGCCGCATCAAAGGACTCCTGCCGGCGGCATTGAAGCCCATCAAGACCCGCTACCATGGGAATCTCCATCTCGGAAAAGTCTTGGTCACCCAGAACGACTTCGTGATCATCGGCTTCGAAGGGGAACCCGGCCTGCCGCCGGCGAGCCGGCGCAGGAAACACTCTCCGCTGCGCGACGTCGCCACGATGCTGCGCTCCTTCGACCGCGCCGCTCATGCGGCCCTTGCCCGCGCGAGCGCCGAGCGAGACGAGGATCGGCCGCGCATCGCGCCTTATGCACTGGAATGGCGAGACCAAATGGCCGAGGCGTTTCTGGGCGGGTACCGGGAAGGGGTGCAAGGCGCCGCCTCATACCCTGAAGATGAGACCCAAGCCGATGCCCTGATCGAATTGTTCAGCATGGAGAACGCCTGTGACGAGATCCTCCGCGAGGCGCTCCGCCCCCAGCTGGTGGCTCCGGCGATCGCCTATCTCGCGGCTCATCTGTCGGAACGGCAGCCGCCGTTCTGAGGCGGAGCGCCGCGCCCGTCCCTCTTATCCGGGCGGCATCGAAACGCCACAACTCCGGGTCGAAGCCCCATGAAAAGCCGGCATGCGATGCCCTTCGGCAGCGAGGTTCTTGCGGATGGCAGCGTCCGGTTCCGGCTGTGGGCGCCGGCCGCCCAACGCGTGGATCTCGTGCTCGGCGAGCACAGGCGGACATCGCGGCCGATGAACCGCCTTTCGGGCGGATGGTTCGAGCTCGCGACCACGGCGGCCGGCATCGGAACCCGCTACAGTTTTCGTATCGACGGCGCGCTCGAGGTCCCGGATCCCGCGTCGCGCTCCAACCCGGACGATGTCGAAGCGCCCAGCGCCGTCGTCGACCCGCTGAGCTTCGCCTGGAACGACGAAGGGTGGGCCGGGAAGCCCTGGTCGCAGGCGGTCTGCTACGAGATCCATGTGGGGACCTTCACGCCTGAGGGCACCTTCCGGGCGCTCGAGGGGCGACTCGACTATCTGGCGGCCTTGGGCGTGAACACCCTCGAACTCATGCCGGTGGCCGATTTTCCCGGGCGGCGAAACTGGGGATACGATGGCGTGCTGCCGTTCGCGCCCGACAGCGCCTACGGGCCGCCGGAGGATCTCAAGCATCTCATCCAGTCCGCCCACCAGAAAGGCTTGGCGGTCCTTCTGGACGTGGTTTACAACCATTTCGGCCCGAAAGGAAATTATCTCCATCACTACGCACCGGCTTTCTTCAGTACCCAGCACCAAACCCCTTGGGGGGCAGCCATCAATTTCGATGGCAAGGACGCGCGCACCGTGCGCGATTTCTTCGTCCACAACGCATTGTATTGGCTTGAGGAATATCATTTCGACGGCTTGCGCCTGGATGCCGTCCATGCCCTCTTCGACGACGCCCGGCCGGACATCCTGGAGGAACTGGCACAGGCGGTGCGCAACCACTTCGGGCCCCGCCGCGAAATCCATCTGGTGCTGGAGAACGACCGCAACCTCGCGCGTTATCTCACGCCGCAGGCGCGCATCGCGCAATACGACGCCCAGTGGGACGACGACATCCACCATGCGTTGCACGTCCTGCTCACCGGCGAGACGGACGGCTACTATCAGGACTATGCCGAGACCCCCCTTGCCGCGCTCGGGCGCTGCCTCACGCAAGGCTTCGCGTATCAGGGCGAGCCTTCCGCCTTCCGCAACGGGGAACATCGCGGGGAATCCACCGCCGGTCTCCCCTTAAGCGCATTTGTTGCCTTTGCGCAGACGCATGATCAGGTCGGCAACCGCGCCTTCGGGGAACGCATCTCGATGCTCGCCGCCCCGTCGCGCCTGCGTTGCGCATTGGCGGTGCTGCTGCTCGCGCCCCTGCCCGTCTTGTTGTTCATGGGAGAAGAATTCGCGGCACCGTCCCCGTTCCTCTATTTTTGCGACTACGCCGGGGAACTGGGGGCGGCGGTCACCCAGGGACGCCGGTCCGAATTCTCGCGCTTTCGCCAGTTCGCCGATGAAAAGCAGCGCCTCGACATCCCCGATCCCAATTCGGAGTCGACCTTTGTGCGTTCCAAACTGGACTGGCGATGCCCGCATGAGGGAGCGCACCAGGAATGGCTCACCTGGTACCGAACCTTGCTTCATCTGCGCGCGCAACGGCTGCAGCCCTGGCTGACCACATTGCAGAAGGGCCCCGCGCAGTTCGAGCCCGTTGGCGAGCATGCCTTGCGCGTCACGTGGGGAGAGCCCCCCGGCGTCGAGCTTCATCTGCTGGCCAATCTGGGCGATCAATCCGTTCCCGACGTCGTTTGGCCCCCAGGGGAACTGATCTTTCCAGCAGCCCTGCCCGGGGGGCATGACCTGGGCCCGCTGCCCCCATGGTCGGTGCTATGGTTCCTCCGCCCTGGAGGAAATGAATGAAAGCGCTCGAATCAAATGGGTGTCGTCTTCCTCCGCACCCCCTCGTCCTTGCTGGATGGTCCAGCCTCCGGCCACCTCCCTTGCCGGGAAGACGCCGGGAGCGGTCGCGGACGGATCCGTCCGCTCGCTGTGCCGCTTGGTCATCGACGCGTACCGTCGTTCACCTGTCAGAGCGCAGCGTCGAGCTCTCCGACCGATGATTGCGCGACCACAACTTGAGTCGCTGTGTCGGCTCGCCGGAATCGCCCTCGAGTATACCGACATCTGGGGCGGCCGCCATCCCACCTCGGATGCGACGGCACAGGCGTTGCTGGCCGCCCAGGGCATCGCGGCGGCCACACCGGCAGACATCGAGCGCTCGCTGCAAGCGCTCATGTCGCGAACGTCGCGCACCCTCCTTCCGCCGGTCTACGTCCATCAGGGAGAGGAAGACGCCTGCCGGATCCCCGTGTCTGTCCCAACGGAACTGACCGGGGCCCGTTTCGCGTGGCGGCTTGTCCTGGAGAACGGCGAGCGGGAAGGCGGGAGTCTGACGCCTGCCGACCTGGAACCGCTCGACGATCCGGCGGCCGGCGATGATGGCGCCTTCAAGCGCTTCCGATTCGAGCTGCCCACGCTGCCCAAGCTCGGCTACCATCGTTTCTCGCTGCGTGCGCATGGGCGCGGGATCACGGGCACGACCACGCTGATCGTCGCGCCCCGCGCATGTTATACGCCCGCCGCCGCATCGGGGGAGGCGCGCCTGTGGGGCCCCAGCGTCCAATTGTATGCATTGCGCTCTCAACGCAACTGGGGCATCGGTGACTTCAGCGACCTGGGCACGCTCCTCGAATTCGCTGCCGCACAGGGCGCGGGGATCGTGGGCTTGTCTCCCCTGCACGCCTTGTTTCCTCACAATCCCGAGCACGCGAGCCCTTACGCGCCCTCCAGCCGGCTTTACCTCAACCTGCTATACCTCGACGTCGAGGCGATCGCCGATTTCGCTGAGTCGGAGTCGATCGCGGCCTTCACGCAGGAACCGCGGGTCCAGGCACAGCTCCGTGCGCTGCGGGCCGATGCCCAAGTCGACTACGCCCAGGTCGCCGCCTTGAAGCTGGATCTTCTGAAGCGCCTGTTCGAGCACTTCCGCCAGCATCACCTGGACCCCCTGACTAAACGCGGCAAGGTTTTCCGCCAGTTCCAGGAAGAAGAAGGCGCGAGCTTGCGGTGCTTCGCGGCATTTGAAGCCCTGCAAGCGTTCTTCCATCACAAGGACGCCTCCGTGTGGGGGTGGCCGCGTTGGCCCAGCCCCTACAGAAACGCGGCCTCCAGGCGTGTCGAGAATTTTGTCTCGACGCACGGGGCCGAAGTCGAGTTCTACCAGTACGTCCAGTGGCAGGCGGCGTTGCAGCTGCAAAGCGCCCATGCGCGGGCGCGCCGCTTGGGGTTGGGGCTGGGCATCTGCAACGATCTTGCCGTGAGCGTGGACCGCGGAGGCGCGGAAACCTGGGCCAACCGTGCGCATTATGCCCTGGATGCATCCATCGGCGCCCCCCCGGATGATTTCAATTTGAGTGGGCAAAACTGGGGACTTCCCCCTTGGAACCCCCGGGCCCTGTTCGAGAGCGCTTATGCCGCTTTCATCGCGTTGCTGAGGAAGAACATGCAAGGCGCCGGGGCCTTGCGGATCGATCATGTGATGTGGCTCTTTCGCCTATTCTGGATCCCGGCAGGCAGCCCGCCCACGGAGGGCGCCTATGTCGCCTACCCTGCCGACGACTTGCTGTCGATCGTCGCGCTGGAAAGCCATCGCAACCGATGCCTCATCATCGGCGAAGACCTGGGGACGGTTCCCGAGGACGTGCGGCAGACGCTGAACAGCCGGGGCATCTTCTCCTATCGCATCCTGTACTTCGAGCGCGATGCGAACGGCCGTCTGGCCCCTCCGGCCGCCTATGCCGCGAATGCGCTCGGCGCCATCGGCACGCACGACATGCCGACGCTTCCGGGTTATTGGATCGGACGCGACATCGACCTGCGAAATGCGCTGCATTTGTTTCCGTCGGAAACGCTATGGGCCGGGCAAGTGGCCGCACGCGCAGAGGAACGCGCCAACCTCCTGCTCGGCTTGCAGCGGGAGAATCTGCTTCCCGAAGGCCTCACGGTGCACCCCAATTCGGTGCCCGCGATGACCACCGAACTGGCGCTCGCCGCCCACGCCTATCTCGCCCGTTCGCCCTGCAGACTCACGGTGTTCCGGCCGGAAGACATGCTGGGGCAGATCGAGGCCGTCAATGTGCCGGGCACGTCGGAGAATTACCCCAACTGGCGCTATAAGCTTTCCCTCAACATGGAAGAGTGGCCCAACGACCCCCGCATCACCGGCCTCGCCGAAATATTGCGGCAAGAACGCGGCAGCGGCATCCAAAGCGGCGTACCGTCTCCGCAGGGCGCGGGCATGCAGGCCCGTTCCGCGCGCATTCCGTCCTCCACCTATCGTCTGCAGTTCAACCGCGCCTTTACGTTCAAGCAAGCCACCACCCTCGTGCCTTATCTGCACGACCTGGGGATCAGTCACTGCTATGCCTCGCCGTTCCTCAAGGCGCGCGCGGGGAGCAGTCACGGCTATGACATCATCGATCACAACAGCCTCAACCCGGAGATCGGCTCGGCGGACGACTTCGCCCGCCTGGTGGATGCGCTGCATTATCACCGCATGGGGCTGATTCTCGACATGGTACCGAACCACATGGGGGTCATGAACGACGACAACAGCTGGTGGCTGGACGTCCTCGAGAATGGGCAGGCCTCCGCCTATGCGCAATTTTTCGACATCGATTGGACGTCCCCGAAGGAGGAACTGCGGGGCAAGGTCCTTTTGCCCGTTCTCGGCGACCATTATGGCGACGTGCTCGAACGCGGCGACCTGAAGCTCGCGTTCGACGCCTCGCGGGGAGAGTTCAGCGTTCACCACCCACCGCACCGCTTTCCCATCGACCCGGCCCAATACCCGGCGATCATCGGCCGCAAGCTTGAGACGCTGGCCGCGCGCGTGGGTGAGGATGATCCCCATTTGCGCGAGCTGCAGACATTGCTCACCGCTTTTGGGCATCTGCCCGGCACCTTCGAAGCCTCCCCCGCGCGCATGGCCGAGCGCAGCCGCGACAAGGAAATTCACAAGCAGCACCTAGCCAAGCTTCATGCGGGCTCGCCCGACGTCGCATGGCTCATCCAGGAATCTGTCCATGCCATGAATGGTGACGTGGGGATGCCCACGAGCTTCGACGAGCTCCATGCCTTGCTGCAATCTCAGCCGTATCGCCTAGCCTATTGGCGGGTGGCGGCCGATGAAATCAACTATCGACGTTTTTTCGACATCAATGACTTGGCCAGCCTGAGGATGGAGAACGAGGCGGTCTTCGAAGCAACCCATGGCCTGGTGTTCAAGCTCATTGGGGAAGGCGCGGTCGATGGCCTGCGCATCGACCACCCGGACGGACTGTATGACCCCGCGCAGTATTTTCAGAGACTGCAGGCGAAAGTCGGCGCCTTGCGCACCCTGCCCACGACGGCGGGCGAGGGCGGGACCCCGCCCGTCGAGAAGGGGCTCTATGTCGTCGTGGAAAAGATCCTCGCGAGCCATGAGCAGCTACGGCAGGACTGGCAAGTCCACGGCACCACCGGATACGACTTCTGCAATCTTTGCACCGGCCTGTTCGTCAATGCCGCGGCACAAGGCAAGATGACCCGCACCTATGCGCACTTCACCAATGAGGCCATTGACCCCGAGGCGCTCGCCTATGCTTCGAAGCGTCTCATCATGGGGTCCGCGCTGACCGGCGAACTCAATGTCCTCGCCAACCGCTTGGCGCGCATCGCGATGGCAGACCGCCACACCAGCGACTTCACCGCCAATGGGCTGCGGCGTGCCCTGGCCGAGGTGATCGCCTCCTTCCCCGTTTATCGCACCTATGTCAGCAGTCAAAGCGTGTCGTCGGACGATCGGCGCGAGCTGTCCCTCGCCGTGGACGCCGCAAAACGGCGCGTCCAGGCGGCCGACCCCAGCATCTTCGACTTCGTGCGCGAGGCGTTGCTCACGGAGCTGGCGGAGGGCAAGACCGATGCCTATCGCGAGATGGTGGTCGATCTGGCCATGAAGGCGCAGCAGTACATGTCGCCGGTCATGGCCAAAGGAATGGAGGACACCGCCTTCTACCGCTACCACAGGCTTGCCTCCCTCAACGAGGTGGGCGGCGACCTGCGCCGCTTCGGGGTCTCCATAAGCGCGTTTCATCGCGCATCCCAAGAACGCGCCAAGCAATGGCCGCATGCCCTGCTGGCCACCTCGACCCACGACAGCAAGCGCTCGGAAGACGTTCGGGCCCGGATCAACGTGCTGTCCGAGTTGCCGAATGAATGGCGCGTGCACGTGACCCGCTGGGCCAAGATCAATCAAACGGCGAGGGACGAAGCAAGCGATCCGGTGCCCCTAAGCCGCCACGACGAGTACCTCTTGTATCAGAGCCTGCTCGGCATCTGGCCGCTCGCCGAGGTCGACGATGGAGTGCTTGAGGATCTGCGGGAGCGGATGGAGCAGTATATGCTGAAGGCGAGTCGCGAAGCCAAGACGCACACCTCCTGGGTGCACCGGAACCCTCGCTACGAGGACGCGCTGCAAGCGTTCGTGCGGAAGCTGCTCGGAACCACCCAGGCCAACCCCTTCCTGGCGAGCTTCGTTCCCTTCCAGCGACGGGTCGCCCATTTCGGCATGCTCTCAAGCCTGTCGCAGGCGCTCTTGAAGCTCACCTCGCCCGGCGTCCCCGACATTTATCAGGGCAACGAGGTCTGGGAGTTCAGTTTGGTCGACCCGGACAATCGCAGGCCGGTGGACTATGGCGCGCGCCGCACAATGCTGCGCGAGGTCAAGCGGTTCATGGCGCCGCAGCTCGGGAAGCTCGCGGCCCGTGCCCAAGGTTTGCTCGAACAGATGGAAGACGGTCGGATCAAGCTCTATATGACCTGGAAGCTCTTGAATTTCCGCCAGGCGCATCCCTCGCTGTTCGGCGACGGCGGCTATTCGCCCCTGGAAACGGGGGGCGCGCGCAAACAGCATCTGTGCGCCTATGCCCGCGCCCATGAGAACGAGCTCGCCCTTTGCGTCGCCCCGCGCTGGTTCGCGCTGCTGGCCGGCAACGGCACGCAGCTCCCCCTCGGACCGGTGTGGGGCGACACGTGGCTTGACGTCACCGCCTTTGCGCCCCCCCGGTGGCTCAATGTCCTCACCGGCGAGGTCCATGCCCCGCGCGTACAGGGCTCAACCCGCATCCTGGAGGCGAAAGCGATATTCCGCCATCTGCCCTATGCCGTCCTCGTTCCGGGAAAGTCTAGCCCGCCGAGTTAAGGCTCAGATCCAGCTGGCGCGTGGCGGCCGATGTGGATGCCGCCGCATCCGAACGACGCGCTTCCACCCGCGCCAGATATTCGGGCGTGATGTCGCCAGTGATGTAGTGGCCGTCGAAGCATGAGGTCTCGAAGGACGTGAGGGCCGGATTGCCTCTTCGCACAGCGGCAATCAGCGCCGAGAGATCCTGATAGATCACCCGGTCCGCGCCGATCTCGGCGGCGATCTCGTCGTCCGTGCGGCCCGTGGCCAGGAGTTCCTGCCGCGTGGGCATGTCGATGCCATAGACATTGGGGAAACGAACCGGTGGCGCCGCCGAGGCGAAATAGACCTTACGCGCCCCCGCCTCCCGGGCCATCTGCACGATCTGCTGGCTGGTGGTCCCGCGCACGATGGAGTCGTCCACCAGCAAGACGTTTCGCCCTTTGAATTCCATGCCGATGGCGTTGAGTTTCTGGCGCACCGATTTCTTCCGCATGGCCTGGCCGGGCATGATGAACGTCCGTCCGATGTAGCGGTTCTTGATGAAGCCTTCACGGTAGGACAGGCCGAGCTTGTTGGCCAGCTGAAGCGCGGAGGGGCGGCTCGTGTCGGGGATGGGTATCACGACGTCGATGTCCAACGGCGAGATGATGCGGGCAATTTTCTCCGCCAGGCTCTCACCCATGAACAGGCGTGTCTCGTATACCGATATGCCGTCGATCACCGAGTCCGGACGGGCCAGGTAAACATACTCGAAGATGCAAGGATTCGAGCTGGCGCGCGTCGCGCAAGGCGCCGCCGAGAAGACGCCGCGCTCATCCACGAGAACCGCTTCTCCCGGCGCCACGTCCCGCACGCGCTCGAAGCCCAGGGTATCCAGAGCCACGCTTTCGGAGGCGACGAGATATTCATCTCCGCGCGGCGTGTGCGCACGCCCGATGACCAAGGGACGTATCCCATAGGGATCACGGAACGCGAGCAGGCCATAGCCCGCGATCATCGCCACCACGGCATAGGCGCCACGGCAGCGCCGGTGCACCCCCGCCACCGCAGCGAAAATTGCAGCCGGATCCAGCTTGTGATTGGAGGCCGACGCCTGCAATTCATGCGCCAGCACGTTGAGGAGCACCTCCGAATCCGAATTGGTGTTGACGTGCCGCAGATCCTCCTGGAAAAGCTCCACCGTGAGCTGCTCGACGTTGGTCAGGTTTCCATTGTGGGCCAGCACGATCCCGAAGGGGGAATTGACGTAGAACGGTTGCGCCTCCGCGGAGGAAAATGCGTTGCCCGCCGTGGGATAACGGACATGCGCGATGCCCATGTTGCCCAGGAGGTTCCGCATGTCGCGGGTCCGGAACACGTCCCGCACAAGGCCATTGCCCTTGTGCATGTGGAATGTGGAGCCTTCAACCGTGACGATCCCTGCCGCATCCTGCCCCCGATGCTGCAGCACCTGCAAGCCGTCATACAGCAGCTGGTTGACCGATCCCTTGGCTACTGCGCCCAATATGCCGCACATGGTCTCACCTGCCCAAAATTATGCCGAATCCCGTTGCGTAACCGCCGACGGCGCATAGGCCCGCGCTCGACGGCACGAACCGACGGCGATGATCGCCCGTCGGATGAGTGCACCCTTCTACCGGCTACCGGTTTTGCGGACTGGCCGCGCCGCGGAAATGCTCCGCCTTGGATCCCGCGCCCTTGCGGCCTCGCGGGAAATGGATGTGCCGCGCGAGCTCTGCGGGCAGCCAAGGCGTCAGCTGGCTTGCCATCGCCACCAGCGGCGCACCCAATACCGAATGCTGCCAGAAGGGCTGCTGCGGCGCTTGCGTCATGCCGAGGCCCAAGACCCCCAGCAGCACGAGCGCGACCCCCCTCGCCAGCCCGAACAGCGCCCCCACCGAACGGTCAAGCCATCCCAGGCCCACCGTTCTGACGACCTTCGACGCCGCGAAGGAGACCAACGACATCCCCACCAGGACCGCCAAGAAAATCGCCAGGTAGGCCCCCAGATAGCGAATCGCAGGATTCGCGATCGAGGCAGGAAGCCAGCCTTGCACCTTCACAGCATAAGCGCTTGCCAGAAAAAAAGCAGCCACCCAGCCGCCTAGCGCCAGGACTTCGCGAACCGCTCCGCGGACGACGGCCAGGAGCACCGACACGCTCACCACAACCAGCACCGCATAATCGAAGAACGTCATGGCCCCTCATCCGGGCAAAACCACGGGCTTGCGTTACGGGAGCGTCTCCACCACGGCATTGAAGCCGGCGGCCTTCACCGCTTGAGCCGCACGCTGCGCCTCGGCGCGGGTCTGATACGGTCCTGTCCGCACCCGCGTGGCGGCCCCGTGGGCCGTTTTGATCTCCTCGACGTACGAACGGATCCCGTGCGACGACAGGCTGCTTCGCAGCCGGCTCACGTGCCGCGCATCCGCGAATACGCCCACTTGAACGGCAAATCGCCCGGGGTGCGCGGCAGCGGGCGGGCTCCCGTGCGCGGACATCGCCCGACGGACGCGCTCAACCGGCTTTGCCGGCTTTGCCGCATGCGTGCCTGCCCGTGCCGTCGCAGGGGCATCGCGAGGCGCCCGATCGGGGGTCCGTGGACGCGCCGCATGCACGGCCGGGGCGTCCACGGCCACCGGACGCGCACGCTCGACCGGCGCAGGTCCGCTCGCGGCAGGCGTGGCCAGCGCTGGGCGAGGGGCATCCGCAGGCTGTGGGCCCGAAGGGGCGACGGCCGGTTCGACGGTTTGCACCTGCTGCGAAGGCATCTTGATGACGATGGGCGAATGTACCGCGGGCGGTTCCTTGTCCAGCACCATGGGGAGAAACACCACAGCCGCAACCGCCACCGCAACCGCGCCGATGAGCCGCCGGCGCGCGCGCCGGCGAAAGGCGATCTCCTCAAGTTCGATGGATCGGGACATGGTGGCTGATTCCCCGTGACTATCCGGATCGCTCGTCGGCCCACAGCCGCAGCACTGCTGCCACCGTATGGAACGACCCAAAAACGATTATTCTATCATTTTCGCCGGCCAGCGCGAGTGCGCGGCGGTAGGCGGCCTCGACGCTTGGACAGACGGAAACGGCGCCCGCGGGGAGTCCACTCAAGCGGCGCCGCGTCTCTTCGGCGCTCGCGCCCCTGGGCTCCCCAAGCCCGGCGACCATCCAGTGATCGACGAAGGGGGACAGTGTCCGCGCGACCCCTTCGATGTCCTTGTCCGACAACATGGCGAAGACCGCGAGGGTCCTTCCGGTGGACGCGTGAGCGGCCAGGTTGGCTGCCAATGCACGGGCCGCATGCGGATTGTGGGCGACGTCCAGAATGGTCTGCGGCCGCGCGTCAAGCACCTGGAAGCGCCCCGGCAGGAAAGCGCGCGTGAGGCCCGTGCGAATCGCCTCGTCAGTGACGGGCAGGCGCGAGCGCAAACTGTCGAGTGCTGCCAGGCAACAGGCCGCATTCCCAAGCTGGCATGCGCCCGGCAACGAAGGCAAGGGCAGATCGCTTCGGCGCCCCCAGGGGCTCCAGTACGACCAGGAGGTCGCGGCGGCCGCCACATCGAAATCGCGCCCGAGCTCAAGGAGCGGCGTGCCAAGCGAACGGGCATGAGCGCGCGCGGCTTCCGGCAAGTCGCGATCACCGCAAATGGCGGGCTTGCCTGCGCGAAAAATCCCGGCCTTCTCGCGGGCGATCGCCTCCCGGGTGTTCCCCAAGTAGTCCATATGGTCGAGATCCACGCTGGTCACGATGGCGCAATCGGCATCGAACGCGTTCACCGCGTCGAGACGGCCGCCCAGCCCGACCTCGAGAATCGCCACGTCCACGCGGTGCCGGGCGAAGTGCCACACGGCGGCCAGCGTGCCGAACTCGAAATAGGTGAGCGCAATCCCGTTGCGCGCCGCCTCGACTGCGGCAAACGCCTCGCAGAGCTCGGCATCGGACGCGGGCTGGGCGTCCACGCGCACCCGTTCGTTGTAAGTCAGCAGATGGGGCGAGGTATAGAGCCCGACGCGCCAGCCCGCAGCCCGCAGCGTCGATTCAAGCATGGCGCAGGTCGATCCCTTGCCATTCGTCCCGCCGACGGTCACGACCAATGCCTCGAGGGGCGTCGCAAGGCATCGCGAGACCGTCTGAACGCGCTCCAGTCCGAGCGCGATCGTGCGCGGGTGTAGGTTGGAAAGATGATCGAGCCACTCGGACAAGCGGCCCAATCTGGGAGGACGAGGATCAGCCATCTTCGAAATGCGGCACCCGTTGGCGTTCGTCGGGCGCCGGCAACCGGCTCAAGCCGGGGCAGGCTCCCGCATCAGCAAGCTGAGGAGGCTCATCAGCTGCGGGCGCATCGCACGCCGATCGACGATCATGTCGATCGCCCCCTTTTCCAGCAGGAATTCGGCGCGCTGAAAGCCTTCGGGCAATGTCTCGCGCACCGTCTGCTCGATGACCCGCGGACCGGCAAAGCCGATCAGGGCGCCCGGTTCGGCGATGATGACGTCCCCCAGCATGGCGAAGCTCGCGGACACCCCCCCCATGGTGGGATCGGTCAATACGGAGATGAACGGCAACCCGGCCGCGCTCAGCTGGGTGAGGGCGGCGCTCGTCTTCGCCATCTGCATCAGGGAAAACAGTCCTTCCTGCATCCGCGCGCCGCCGCTCGCAGAGAAGCAGACGTAGGGCAGCCGCTGCTCCAGGCAGACCTGCGCGCCCCGCACGAAGCGCTCGCCCACGACGGCCCCCATGGAACCGCCCATGAACTTGAACTCGAAGGCCGCGGCGACGAGCGGAACATTCTCGATCGACCCTTGCATCACCAGGAGCGCGTCGCTTTCTTCCGTGTCTCTTTGCGCCTCGGCGAGACGATCGGCATAGCGCTTGGTATCCTTGAACTTCAACACGTCCACCGGAATCACCTCGGCGCCGATCTCAAAGCGGCCCTGAGGGTCGAGCAGCATGTCAAGCCGTGCGCGCGCGGAGATCCGAGTATGGAAGCCGCACTTCGGACACACCTCCATGTTCTTTTCGAGATCGGCCCGATAGAGCACCGCCTCGCAGGCCGGGCATTTGCTCCACAACCCTTCCGGCACCGCCTTCTTGGACCCGCTATCGCTGGCCTTTCGTTTGATCTTGGGCGGCAGCAGCTTTTGAAACCAACTCATGGACGTCCTCGTCACTTCTCAAGCAGGCCATCCGCAGGCCCGCACGTGTCATATCGCCTTTGGGTCAGGGCAGCGTGGGCATCAAAAAGCCCGATGAGGCATTCAAGCTTGCGCACCGACACCGGCGTCGATGGCCGAACGGATCTCGCGAATGAGCGCCGCCACGCGGTCCACGGCTTCGCCCCTGGGCGCCTCCTCGATCGCCTGCACGATCCGGCTGCCCACCACCACTGCGTCCGCGAAGCGGGCCACGGCCTGCGCCGATTGGGCGTCACGAATGCCGAAGCCCACGCCGATCGGCAACCCCACCCGTCCGCGCATGGCGTGAATGCGGTTGCGCACATCGGCGACATCGAGTGTGGCGGCACCGGTCACGCCTTTCAGCGACACATAGTAGATAAACCCGCGCGCGAGCCTCGCCACCACCGGGAAGCGCGATTCCGGAGTGGTCGGCGACAGGAGAAAAATGGGATCGATGGCATGGGCGTACAGCGCATCGGTGAGCGGCCCGGCTTCCTCGGGCGGGCAATCGACGGTGAGCACGCCGTCGACGCCCGCCTGGCGCGCCGCCCGGGCGAAGGCGTCGTACCCCATCCGTTCGACCGGATTGAGATAGCCCATCAGCACCACCGGCGTCTGGCCATCCTTGCGCCGGAACTCGGCCACGACCGCGAGCACGTCGCGCAATCCAACCCCCTGAGCGAGCGCACGCTCGCTCGAGCGCTGAATCGTGGGACCATCGGCCATCGGGTCGGAAAAGGGCACGCCCAGCTCGATCAGATCCGCGCCGGCCTGCGCCATCGCATGCATGAGGTCCAGGGTCGTGGCAAGGTCCGGGTCTCCGCTCGTAATGAAGGGAATAAGCGCGCGCCGCCCGTGCTGCTGAAGCTGTTCAAAAACGTGTGAAATTCGCGACATGTGGCCTACGCTCCCTCCCTAGGACCCGGCGCGGCTGGCCGCCGCAGTCATAATGCAAGCCCCGACAGGCCCGCCACCGTGGGGATGTCCTTGTCCCCCCGGCCCGACAGGTTGACCAGAAGAATTTGCTCTTTGTCGAGGGTGGGCGCCAGTTTCACCGCATAGGCCAAGGCATGGCTGGATTCGAGCGCCGGAATGATGCCTTCCAGCCGGCACAGGTCATGAAAAGCCTGGAGCGCTTCCGCATCGGTGACCGCGACGTAAGTCGCGCGCCCGCTGTCCTTGAGCCAGGAATGTTCGGGCCCCACCCCCGGGTAATCGAGGCCGGCCGAAATCGAATGCGTTTCCTGAATCTGGCCGTTATCGTCTTGCATGAGGTAAGTCCGGTTGCCGTGCAGGACACCGGGAACGCCGGCCGAAAGCGGCGCCGCGTGCTTGCCGGACTCAAGCCCCAGGCCGCCCGCCTCGACCCCGATGAGGCGCACGGCCTCGTCCTCGAGATACGGAGAAAACAGCCCAATGGCGTTGGAACCCCCGCCCACACAGGCGATCAGCACGTCCGGCTGGCGCCCCGCCAGCTCGATCATCTGCGTGCGCGCCTCTTGCCCGATGACCGCCTGGAAGTCCCGCACCATCATGGGATAGGGGTGCGGACCGGCGGCGGTCCCAATGATGTAGAAGGTCGTCTCGACATGCGTGACCCAGTCGCGCATGGCTTCGTTCATCGCATCCTTCAGCGTTTTCGACCCGCTGTCGACCGCGACGACCGACGCCCCCAGGAGCTTCATGCGGTAGACATTGGGCGCCTGGCGCTTGATATCCTCGGCGCCCATGTAGACCACGCATTCCAGCCCGTAGCGCGCGGCCACCGTCGCGCTCGCCACGCCATGCTGCCCCGCACCCGTCTCGGCGATCACCCGCCGCTTGCCCATGCGGCGCGCAAGCAGCGCCTGGCCCACGGTGTTGTTGATCTTATGGGCGCCCGTATGGTTGAGATCCTCGCGCTTCAGATAGATCTGCGCACCGCCCAGATGCTCCGACCAGCGCTTGGCGTGGTAGATGGGGCTGGGGCGGCCGACATAATGCTTGAGCTCATGGGCTAACTCCGCTTGAAACTCGGGGTCTTGCGCATAGCGTTGATACTGGTTCCTCAGGTCGTCGAGGGCCTGAACCAGCGTCTCTGCCACAAACCGGCCGCCATAAGGGCCAAAATGCCCACGTTCGTCAGGCAGGTCATACCTACGCATCGCGCACACCTCGCATAAATTCAGCCATCTTGTCGTGGTCCTTGATTCCCTTTGCGGATTCCACGCCGCTGCTCACGTCGACCGCCCATGGGTGAACGGCGCGAATGGCCTCGCGCACATTGTGGGCGCTCAAGCCCCCGGAAAGCACCACCGCCTGCGGAAGCCCCGGCGGGATGAGGCGCCAGTCGAAGGCCTGTCCGGTCCCGCCCGGCACGCCCGCCACAAAAGCATCCAGCAACAACCCCTTGGCGTCCCGATAGCGCGCCGAATAGTCTAACAAATCAACGCCGGGCTGAACACGCACCGCCTTGAGGTAAGGGACGCCGAACTGGCCGCAGAATGAAGGGTCCTCGTCGCCGTGGAATTGCAGAAGATCAAGGCGCACGGCGCCCAGCGCGACCTCGACCTCCGACTCCGAGGGATTCACGAAAAGCCCCACCACCGTGACAAACGGCGGCAGGCTTGCAAGGATTTCGGTCGCTTGCGCCCGTGACACCGCCCGCGGGCTGCGTTCATAGAACACCAATCCAATGGCATCGGCGCCGAGCCGCGCCGCGCTCGCGCCGTCGTCCGGCCGGGTGATCCCGCATATTTTGACACGCGTCGGCATGCTTGATCCTGTCGGCAACAAGCGGACTATTCTATCAAAGTCCGGCTTGAGATGCCCATCGCCCCTCGGGTGTCGGCCGGGCGACCGGCATCCCCTCAGGCGAAGTCGATGGCGCGCCGTCCGGAAAGCGCGGGGTCCTGACCGCGCAAGCGACCAGGCGGCGAGTCAAGGATCGCGGCAGGATGTCGGGAGCGCCTGCAGCTCGAAAATTCCCGGCGGGCAACGCGCCAGAGGCGCCCCCATCCCGGCCTTGAGTCGCTACGATGAGGTGAGTCAGTCGCCTTCTTCGCGTCCCACCAGCGCCCGCGCCCCGCCCGCGTCCGGCCGGTCCGGGCCGCCCAAGTGGCGGTAGCAGTGCACAAGCCGCCCTGCCATGGCGGCCGCAGACCATTCTTCGGCATAGGCCACAGCCCGCTCGCTCATGGATTGCCAAAGCGAAGCGTCACGCAGAAGACGCTCCACTTTGCCGGCAAAGTCGGTCACATCATCCTCTGCGATGAGCACACCCGCCCCTTCCCGCAGGACGTCCTTTGTCCCCATCACGGCCAATGACACGACCGGGACACCGAGCGCCATGGCCTCGAGCAACACCAGCCCCTGAGTCTCCGTACGCGAGGCGAAGACGAAGACATTGCCCGCCCTATAACAATGAGGCAGCTCATCGCGGCGGTCGAGGTAGCCGACGAAGCGGACGTCCTCCGCAAGCCCCAAGGCGCGCGCGCGTGCCTCCAGGCTCGCCTGGGCCGGCCCCTCGCCGGCGATGACCAGCAACGCATCGGGCATCTGTTTCTTGACGGCGGAGAGCACCTCCAGCAGGAACGCGATGTTTTTCTCGAAAGCCACGCGTCCCACATAAACCATCACCGGCGTCCCGGCGCCGATGCCATGCCTCGCCCGAAATCGCGCCCCATCTCCTTGCACCGCCGATTCGCGCCGAATGCCGGTGGGGATGACGTGGATCCGCGTCCGCACGCCATAGGCCAGCAGCTCGTCGCGCATGGCCCGCGACGGCGAGATCAAAGCGTCCACCCGATTGCATTGGCTCCGGGAGAAGGTCCGCGCAAGAAAACGCATCCAGCGCTTGGGCGCGAAACGGACATAGCAATACAGGTACTCTTCGAAGAACGTGTGGTAACTTTCCAGGCAGGGGATGCCCAAGAGGCGCGCCAAGCGCACCCCTGCATAGTGGGCAACGAAAGGCGTCTGGATGTGAACGAGGTCGAACTGCGCCCGCGCCAGTTCGACGTCGAGCCCCATGAGCACGTTCCACCGCATGAGGCGGTCCTCCGGATCGAAGGGCACGCGCCGCGCGGGAATGCGAATCACCCAGTCCTCGCGGCCAGGGATCTCAACCGCCTGCGCACCGTAATCCGGCGCGATCAAGGTGACCCGATGCCCCATGGCCTCCAGCTCGTCCCGGAAGGTCAGGATGGAAGTGGAAACACCGTTGACCCGGGGGAAATAGACGTCCGAAATCATGAGGATGTTCATAGACTGCCATCAAGAAGGTGCGCGAAGGTGCGCACGGTTCTTTTCCTGCCCCGACGTGTCTTGATGACCACATTCGCATCAAACAGTCGGGGCTT
>JAKAFK010000158.1 GCA_021817985.1 Pseudomonadota bacterium
GATCTAACCTGTGACCAATCGATTATGAGTCGAAAATAAATTGACCACAATGCATTGCTACATATAGCATTTCCCGAAACGATCGCCCATTTTGGGGGAATTGAGGGGGAATGGTGGCCTATATCGAGCGGCGGAAAAGCGGATACAGGGTTCAAGTCCGGCGGCGCGGGCTGCCGTCGATCAGCCGCACTTTTGACCTGCTGGTTGACGCGCAGACGTGGGCGCGGGAGGTGGAACGGGAATTGCAGCGGGGCAACAGCGCCGTCTTGCGGCAGGCAGCGCAAAAAACATCGGTGGCCGAAGCCATCGACGCATATCTGCGCGGTCCGAAATTTGCCGCGCTCCGCAGCAAAAAGGGCGTGGCCTTGTATCTCAAAGCGGCTCGTGATGCGCTCGGGGCGCTCTATCTTGCCAACCTGCGCGCTCTGGATGTGGCCGCCTGGCGCGACAAGTTGCTGGCAGGAGGCCTGGGGCCCGCGTCCGTGCGCCTGCATCTCGCCGCCCTCTCAGCCGTCATCTCCTACTCCGAAAAGGAGCTAGGGATTGATTTGCCGGCAGGCAATCCAGTTCGGAGTATTTCCAAGCCGAGCCCTGCCCCGGGCCGGGATCGCAGACTGCTCGCGGGGGAAGCGCGCGCCCTGCTTGATGCCGCCGAAAATGACGACCAGCGGGCAATTTTGCAGTTGGCGTTGGAAACCTCGATGCGCCTAGGGGAAATGATTGGCCTACGATGGGAGCACGTAGATCTTCGCCAGCGCACGGCGCATCTTCCGCGCACGAAAAATGGCGAATCGCGCACGGTCGCGCTGTCCAGTGCTGCGGTCGCGGCTTTGCAATCCCTGCCGCGCCGGGTTGACGGCCGCGTTTTCCGGTGGGCCACGACGGGCGGATTTGAGTCCGTCTGGCGACGCTGGCGGGATCGCGCCCGCCGTCAGGCGCTGTTGGCGCGGCTTCAATCCGCGCTTGACGCGCAAGGCATCGATGGCGCGGCCGAGGCGCGGGCCCTCGTGTATCACAAGCGGATCCCCGACCCTCGCGCGGCCACCCTATGGGAACAATTGCTGCAAGCCGACGATCCGTTCCTATCCAATCTCCACTTCCACGACCTGCGGCATGAGGCGACCAGCCGACTTTTTGAAAAAGGGCTGGGGGTAATGGAGGTCGCAAGCATGACCGGGCACAAGAGCCTTGCCATGCTGAAGCGGTACACCCACGTCGAAGCCGCGAAGCTGGCGCAGAAGCTTGGGTAGTGCTGGAGACCGGCTTCGCCCACGCTCGGGCGGAATGCCCACGAAGACGGGGAACGGTAAAATCCCAACGCGGACCAATGGAGATCGACATGGGAACGCGCTACGAGGAAGACGTGGTGGCTTGGGCCAACGAGCAAGCGGCGCTGCTGCGCTCCGGCAAGTTCTCGGCGATCGACATCGAGCACATCGCCGAGGAGATTGAAGGCGTGGGCAAGAGCGAACAACGCGAACTGGCAAGCCGCATCGCCGTGCTCCTGGCCCACCTGCTCAAGTGGCAGTTTCAGCCGATTTATCGAACCAAAGGCTGGCAGTTCACCATCCGCACGCAACGCATGGAAGTGGATTACCTGCTCAGCGAAGCGCCGAGCCTGCGCGGCAAATTCGCCGACGCGCGATGGATCGACCTGGTTTGGGCCAAGGGACGATCCGATGCGTCGAAGGAAACCGGCCTCGACCTCGAAGTGTTCCCTGGCGCCTGCCCTTGGTCGATGGACCAAGTCCTTTCGCCCGAGTTCTACCCGGACTGATACGTCGACGCCCCACCTCTCCCTGCAAGCCAACCCCCTCCACAAGCCACTGTCGGCAATCGAGGCGGGCAGCACAGTCCGGCGCGACATGTCGACCCGCCACCGGGCGGGGAGGGAGCGCAACCCCGCCGAACCTCCATCCGTTTACCCTGGCGTCACTACCGGTGTTTGCATTGCGGTGGTGGGACCGTTTATTCCCGCGGGCGCGGGGAACACATCATGCTCCAGCGCTATACGCATGTTGAGGCGGCGAGGCTGGCGCAGAAGCTTGGATAGAGACCGGTTCCGGGCGCCGGTTCGCGCAGAAAATCGGGCATGTGTTGCATAGCACGCTATACCGCGCATCCCGATCAGTTGTGCAGCTACATTTTATATGGATGTTATCCATATATCAGATAAACATTGCATAATAGACAAATTTCGCTATAATCGCGCCATGGATCCCCTAGCGAACCCCTTTTCTCCCGGCGCCGGAAGCCCGCCGCCTGAATTGGCCGGACGAGATGAACTGCTCGAACAGGCTCGCATCACGCTGGGCCGGGTCAAAGCCGGTCGCTTCGAGCAAAGCGTCATGCTCGTGGGCCTGCGTGGCGTCGGCAAAACCGTGCTGCTCAACCGCATCCGGGAAATCGCGGAGGAGCAGGGCTACGGCGTTGTGATGATCGAAGCCACCGAGGGCCGCTCACTACCTGAGCTCCTCGTGCCGCCGCTTCGCCAGCTGCTCTTCCGGTTCGACGCGATGGCGGGCGTCAGCGAGAAGGTCAAACGGGGCCTGCGCGTGCTGCGCAGTTTCATCGGCAGCGTGAAGGTGAAAATCGCCGAGGTCGAGGTCGGGCTCGACGCCGAAAAAGGGACCGCGGACAGCGGCGATCTCGAAGCCGACCTTGCCGAGCTCTTCCTGTCGACGGCCGATGCCGGCCAGGACCGCGGCACAGCGGTGGCCGTGATCATCGACGAGATTCAGTACCTCGACGAAAAGGAGATGAGCGCGCTGATCATGGCCGTGCACCGGATCTCGCAGCGCCAGCTGCCGCTGGTGTTGTTCGGGGCTGGACTGCCGCAACTCGTTGGGTTGGCCGGTCGCTCGAAGTCTTACGCCGAGCGCCTTTTCCGCTTTCCGGACGTTGGACCCCTGTCCCCGGATGACGCGGCCGAGGCGATCGAGGGGCCGGCGCGCGCGCAAGGCGTCGAATTCACACCCGAGGCCCTGCGAGAACTCGTCCAGGTCACCGAGGGCTATCCGTATTTTCTGCAGGAGTGGGGGTCGCAGGCCTGGAACCTGGCATTAAGCAGCCCGATCGATTTAGCTGTCGTGGAGCGGGCAACTGTCGCCGCCTTGCGCAAACTCGACCAGAGTTTTTTCCGCGTACGCTTTGACCGGCTTACCCCGCGCGAGAAGGAGTACCTGCGAGCGCTTGCCGAACTCGGGGCCGGACCGCATCGGTCGGGCGACGTCGCTGATGCGGTCGGCGTGAAGATCCAGTCGATTGCGCCGCTGCGGTCGGGCCTGATTCGTAAGGGCATGATCTACAGCCCAGCGCACGGCGACACCGCCTTCACGGTGCCGCTATTCGATCAGTTCATGCTCCGAACCATGCCAGAGTGGAGCAGAACCCAAAAGAAATAAAGGCTATGTGCAAAATAGGGTTGGAATTCCCGATTTCGGTAGTTTGGCAGCTCGTCCAGCG
>JAKAFK010000159.1 GCA_021817985.1 Pseudomonadota bacterium
GGAACGCCCTGTGGCTCTCCTCGCCGGAATTTATGACTGAGTAAATCGACCGCCATCCCACATCTGGAGACCCCACTGATGCGCCGTCGTCAATTTTTACAAGCTGCCGTCGCGGGCGGCCTTCTGCCGAGCGCCCGAGTCTGGGCGGCCCCTATTGCCGCGGGACCGAAGTTCGTCCTGGTATTCCTGCGCGGCGCATACGATGCCGCCAACTTGCTCATCCCATACCAGAACGATTTTTATTATGAGTCGCGCCCCCATATTGCGGTGCCACGTCCGGGTAGTGGTGAGGACGGCGCAATCGCCCTTAATGCAGATTGGGCGCTGCACCCGGCACTACGGGGGAGCATGTTGCCGTTCTGGCAACGCCGCCAGCTTGCCTTCGTACCCTTCACCGGCACTCGCGACATGACCCGGAGTCACTTCGAGACGCAGGATCACATCGAATTGGGCCAGGGACCGCAGACGAGTGATTTCAATGATGGCTTCCTGAACCGCCTCATCCGAGAACTGGGCGGACGCGCCCGAGCAATGGCATTTACGGCGCAAGTCCCTCTATCGCTGCGCGGCCCCGAGCATGTCCCCAATCTCGCGCTCGCGCGGCTCGGTCGCGAAGATATTGCGGGGGGGCAGGAGCGTCGCCTGGAGCGCATGTGGGGCGACACCGCCGAAGCCAGCGCTGTCGCAGAAGGCTTCGCCGTACAGGCCGAAGTCCATCGCGACATGGCCACGGCGCGATGGGCGGCCGAAATGCGTGCAGCGAGCCGTGGTGCCATCGATCCGCGGGGATTCGTAGGCGTTGCTGCTCGGGTCGGCGCACTGATGCGTGACAGCTTCGACATTGGCTTCATTGACGTGGGTGGCTGGGATACACACGTCTACGAGGCGACCACCAACGGTGCGCACGGTCAACTCGCCACCAAAGTGGCGTCTCTCGGCGATGGACTCGCGGAACTCGCACGTGCTGCTGGTCCGTCGTGGCGGGACATGACGGTCGTTGTGATCAGCGAATTTGGCCGGACCTTTCGGGAGAATGGGAACCGAGGCACCGACCACGGGCACGGTAGCGTGTACTGGGTTCTGGGGGGCTCGGTTCGGGGTGGTCGCATCGCAGGCGAGCAGGTTTCCATATCGCCGGCGACACTCAACCAGAACCGCGACTACCCGGTCCTAAGCGACTACCGGGATGTGCTCGGGGGGGTATTCGCGCGATTGTGGAACTTGAATGGCCGGCGGATTCGGGCCGTGTTCCCGGATGCCCAGGCACGCGACCTTGGCTTGGTGTGATCGGACGATGCCTGCGGAACCTGGCGGGAGGCCGCCATGCGTCGAGCACGGATCTACCGTCTAAACCAGGATAAAAGACGAGAGGGCCTCGACTAGGGGCCGCCGGTCGCGCTCGCCATCACCGGCTATCCTGTGAATTCGATCTCGCCCTCGTCACCGGATCCACCCGCACGGCAACGCCCTCAGGCGACCTGCGGCGAGCGCGGACCTTCGGGACCGCCCCGGGCACGCCTGCTCGGGGCGGAAAATCTGCCGCGCCGCGGTCCTGGCGCGCGAGGGGGGCTGCGAAGGAAGCCGGCGCACCGCACCCCCGGTCAGTCGATCGCGGGCCCGAGTCACCGGCCCTGGCGGACTAAACCGCTGCCGCAGGAATCCCCTCTCACCAGCGCGCGAGCCACGGCAGGATGAATCGCGCCGCCAGCACGGCCACGGAACAGCCGAGGCCATACCAGGTAACGATGAACACCGGGTCGTTGAAGGGGCAGGAGAACACGAAGGCAAACGCGCCCCACGCAGCCGCCGCCACACCCACCAGCAGCCGCGAACGGCGCATGTCGGTCGGCGCGCCGCGACGCCCGAGGAGCATGAGTCCGACGAGCGGCGGGATCGAGAGCCCCGCGATCCGCGACGCGCAATGTATCCCGTCAATCCAATCCAGACGCTGAATCAACTCCGCCAGCCCCCCGGGCAGGCTGGCGAGGAACATCCCGCCGATGACGGAGACTCCGACGAGCGCGGCGATCCAGCGCAGTGCACCCTTGGCTGAGTAGGTGGGATCAAACGAACGGATCGCCGCAAAACCGGCCGCCAGCGAAATCAGGCCGAGCGTCACCAGACGCCAGCCGAAGGTCGGCTGGGTCTCGAGCCGGTGCATATCGAGATTGGCGAACCCGATCGCGAACAGCAGGGCGAGCTCGATCCCGGCGATGAGCGCCATGATAGCGGCATCGCTCCAGAACCGCCGCGGGCGTACCGGCTCGAGATCATCGGCGAGTTGGTCGATCAGCGTTTCAAAACTCATGGTGTTCCGCCCGCGCCAGCTCACTCAGCTGGCGCAATCCTCGGTGTATGTTGACCTTGACGAGCGCAATCGTCTGACCCAGGCGCTCGGCCGCTTCCTTCACGCTCAGTCCCTCGATCTTGACCAGTCGTATCGCGTTCGCCTGCGCCGGCTTCAGCCGGCTCATCAGGGCATCGAGCGTGTACGCGCTGTGCGCCGCCTCACCGGTATCGGGGGCCGCCAGCCCTTCCTCGAGCTCGTCGGTAATCCCGTCCTTCATCGCCCGCAGTCGGTCGATCCACTTGTAGCGCGCGATGACTCCGAGCCAGGGACCAAACGGCTTCGAGGGATCATAGGTGTGCCGCTTGGCATGAATGGTGAGCAGGACCTCCTGGGCAAGGTCATCCACCATGGCGGCCGGCAGCCGCCTCGCATAGTACGATCTCAGCCACGAACCCAGTTCGACCAGCAATCGACGGTAGGCAGACGCGTCGCCGTTCTGCGCGGCGATCATCAACGTGCGCCACTTGTCTTCGGCCAAGAGAGACTCTCCTCGAAACGGATGACCACCGGGGCGGCGATGCCGCTCGCCCCGTTCCGCAGGAACGCCAGCCCCTGCCGCGGCTGCGACCGGCCCTGCCTTCGCAGGCTTACCCCAAGAGACTATACGGCCGGAAGCCCGAAAAGGTTACAGCAAGTCGAGTTCACCTGCCCAGGTCGGGTCGATGCCGGTCCCCTGTAACTTTCCGGCACCCCGGTCCGGATGTAGGGCCGCGATGCGGCGAGACGACCATGAGCATGGCCGCCGGATCGGGAAAACCCTTAATGAACCTTGGATTCAATCGGAGCGACTCATGAGCAAGCAACATACAGCCCGCCTCGCACTGATCAGCGCATTTGCGGTGGGAGCGACCGCCTTCGGTGCCGCCGGCGCCCATGCGGCCCCGGCGCAGAAGATCGTGAAGTGCTACGGCATCAATGCGGCATACAAGAACGACTGCATGTCCCCGGGTCATTCCTGTGCCGGTCAGGACGCCAAGGCCCGCGATCCGAACGCCTTCGTGGCCGTGCCGGCCGGTCTGTGCGCCAAGATCGCTGGCGGCAAGACGACCCCGGCGAAGACCTGAGCGGCC
>JAKAFK010000071.1 GCA_021817985.1 Pseudomonadota bacterium
TCACTCATGGCCATCCCTGCCTCAATACGAATGGCCTAAAGGATACTGTATCGTGGGCTTATACGCCCGCCGCTACCCATTCAAAATTCAACAGAGGCCAAAATTGCGGTGTCCCAACTTGTCCCGCCTGTCCCCCAGAGTTGAACGGGCAATACTGAGGCTGTGGGGCCCGATTCCGTGGGACGAAAGGCGGACTACCGCGCCGAGACGCTGGCGATAAAACCTGCTTTGCACCATGCCTTTCAGCGTCATTGTCGCCTTATCCCCAGGGATGGTTCTTGGGCGGCAGGGTCCAGTAGCGGGTGCTGGGGGCAAGGAGGAGCTCATAACCTTGCAATCGCACACGCAATCGCGTAAAAAAGCGACGTTTACGACAACAGCTGATTGGGAACCCATTCCATGCAACTTCCGCAACCGCGGGCAGGGGAAATCTTGCGAATCAAGGATCGGCCTCTAGAATTTTCCTTTTGGCCGATGGAAAGAACAACGCGCCGTTACGGCTTGGGTACGCGGATTTTTGCGACAGACCCGTGGACCGTGATTCGTCACTCAACAGAGCGACGGTGTTTGACCTCGACTCGATCAGCGGCCTTAGCTTTTCTCGAACAGGCCGAGGACTTCTATCGGGCAGCAGAGTCAGGCGTGAAGGCTGCAAAGCCTGTGCTGCTTTACTACTGCTATATGAACCTGGCGAAAGCGTTTCTGCTCGCTTGCCGCCAACGAGGAGATGTCAACAATGCGCGGCATGGTCTCTTGGAAAAACTTGATCCTCCGCCGAACAATATTGAGCTAGTCAACGCGTTTCTTAACGCGGTTCAGACAGCGCCTCTGGGGGCGGCAGGGCAGCCGCTCCAGAACTTTGACGAGCTGTTCCTAGCTATCTCCGGTGTCAGCATTATGGGGCCAAAGCGGTACGATCTCAAGTATCTAATGCCGCAGATCGTTCCCGGCCATCGTCTGTGGGTTGAAGGTGACGGCAACAATAATACTGAACGTTTCGTTTCCATAGAGGAGATAGAGTTTTGCAAGGATGCCGCCACGAAGGAAATTTGGCTTCGACTGTACCTTTTCAGAGATGACCTAAAGAGGGTAAACCTTGGGCATCAAGAGGTGCTGAATCGGTCTCGGCTGGCCGTGCTTTTCCGTGAGGTGCAATGTAATGAGAAGCGAGACCGTCGACCACTTGTCTGTTTTGAGCAACTGCAGCCAATCACCTATACCCACCGCCCATCAGATAAAGTACCTGTTTTGATCGAAGGTGTTCGACACCTACTATGGCGGACGGTTTTAAGTACCCGTCCGTATCGGAAGTACTATATTTATCCCGCACCGACTGGTGAACATGGACAAGTGGTCCCACAAATTCTGTCTATCTACGCAATCACCTATTACCTCGGCTCAATTGTGCGTTATCGCCCTCATCATTTCGACAAGATTGTCGCTGGTCCCTATGGGCCATTCATCGAAGCATTTCTGAATGATCAGCCGCTACAGTTCATCTACTTGATGGCCTCGGAATTCGCGGAAAAAGAGGTCACAAAGGCCGGCATCGTATAGTGAGCGATCCTGATGAGTGCAATCAATTGCACGCCCTCGCTGGCTGGGCTGCCGCCGCTATACTACTTAGGCGGAGCCTGAATATGACTCCACATCAGGACTTCAAGGCCTGGTACCCAAATGGAATTCCAAAGGGACTGCCGCTGCTCTTCCCGAACACTACGGCGCACGGTGGTGTTAAAGTGTTAAGGGTGTTAAAGCATTTTCAATAACTTAGGCCGATGTGAAAAGAGAATATTGATATCGAATATTCATCCGCTCTCGGACAGAGTTTTTGAATTTTCCTTTAACAGGTTTAACTCTTTAACACCCATGGATCACAGGTTAGGTGCTAGATCCTGTATCCTCGTTGGGCAACTGCTGTGCGGCCCCAATTTTCCTCATCCGGTACAACCGCTTGTTGCTCGACCCGGTTTTTTCCTCGATCTGGTAACGGGTGCCCAGTTCCTGGCGGAGGTTCCGCAACAACATACCGAATGCCCGTGCGTCCTTGACGGGGAATTTAATGTTTCCTTGTTCAAAGATATCGGATATCTGTTTATAAAGGTCTCCGCTGGCGACAAAGTCCGCATCCGGGTTTTTTTCGAGCCATTCATCCAAACCATGGACCAAAGGATCATCTTCGAGGGAGAATTCGACCTTGGACGCATCCATGGCCTTGAGCTTCTTTTCGATATCTGCAATCCCCAGGACTGGCGCAAAGCTGGTGGCAAGTCGTGCCCAATCCGCCAACCGGCTAGATAGCGGAGTGACATCCAATGGGGCCTTCAATATGGCCACCATGTTGTTAAGATTGGTCAGCAGCTCTCCCCATATGGGGTTACGCTTCGCCTCGATCTGTGCCAGGAAATGCGACTCTTCAATGAAGTTCTGGCGCCGCTCGACTTCAATTAGCAACATCCGGTCAACTACGTCATCACGCAGAAAACTCTGCGGATTCCTGGAAGTCACCATGACAAAGCACCGTGGCTGGTACTCGACCAGACTGTTCGTCTCATACAGCCTGCGGCGCTTGAATGTGGCCCCTGTAGCAACTACAGCCATGGCATCGGCTAACCATGGCACCAGCGTATCTACATTGTCGATGCACACCAGACTGTTGTTGCAAATGCCGGCCCAGAATGCATCCTCACGGCCGGCCATCCCGCTATCTACATTTGTCGATGGACCGTGAAGGGCCCGCTTCAGTGCTCTTCCGGTACTGGTCTTACCGCTGCCTTTGGGGCCGACAATAAGTACTATGGGCTTGGTCGGAAGCCTTGACTCGAAAAACAGACTATAGATGTATAGGTGGAACAGGTCGAGATGACCCGGGTTAGCAGCATTGGCGTTAACCAAGTGCTCCCGAACCGGACTGCCGGAGAATGCGAAGTCCGGATGAATCGGGGCAAGCGATGGATCGCTCTTGAACAGCACTCCGTCATCACCATTGTTGACCTCGTCGATGGCTTGGCCATCGAGCCTGTAGACCCTTTGGCCACCAGCATGGATATACAGCCTGTGGTCTTGATAGCGTGCGAACTGGAAGAACTCCGTGGGCTCGCCTCGGCGTAGGCAGTATTGCTGGAGTTCCTCCTCGATGTATGCCCATACGGGCTCCTTGCCGTTGATCCCGTGGAGTTCACCGCATAGGGCACGGAACTGCGGAGACCCCAGAACGTATAGTTCGCGCTCTTGCCGGTGGAAGAACAATAGATCGTCCTGCCGTGTCTTATAGAACACGCCCCGTGATTGCATGTCCTTCCGGAATTCCTGCGCGACATGCCGTTTTGCTTTTACCGATTTCGCCGTACCTGCCCGGTCACAAAGGTTATTGGTGCTACCGCCAACCCATGAGCCGATGGCACTGGCGTCCGCGTCGCCAAGAATTTCTACGAGCCGCGAATAGCCAACAACTTGGTCGCCGTTGTTGTGGGCCTTGGCCGTGGTGTTGACCGCTGTTATGCGGTCAGCCACTTCTGAGTCATACGCTGCGTTCGCGACGCGAGTAACGAGGTCCGTGACGGTCTCCAACGCCCATCCCGCCTTCAGGAGCAAGCCAGAAACGGCTAAGGCCAGTTCATGCCGAACACCGGCCTTCCACGCTGGAAGCAGGGTTGCGGCAACCGCGATCTTGATTACTGCTTGCTCAAGATTCTCACATATCGCAGGTTCTCCGTAGGACTCCCATGTATAGGGTTCTCCCGTCACGTGTAGGCTTGGCGGCGCCACTGAATAGCGTCCTTCGGAGCGTATCTCGATCACCATGCCAGCCCCGTTTTTAAACGACCGCGACTTGCGAACGCCGGCATAGAGATGGTGTGAATTTGGATTCCCGGCCCGACCCCAGCAGGCGTTCGTTTTAGGCAGCCAGTCCATGAAGGGCACCGCGCTAAGCGAGTCGATGTCTACGTCCGTGAGGTTGGACTTTCCCAGCAGTATTCCGACATTGCATGGGCTTGCAAACGCCTTTGTGAGGTCATGTTCGGCAGCTTGGTAGTTTGGCCAATCGTTCACATGGCATTTTTTGCTCTGGTATTCAACTGGGATAACCATCCACTTGCGTTCCATAAAGGCTTCGACTGCCTCTAACGCCGAAGACGGCTGCTGCGCTGAGCACATGTAATTGATATCCATCACATGCCCTCCGCCGTTGATCGCCCGACAGAGCAGCCAATCCGCGTATCGAACGCGACAGGAGCGCATTTCTGGATCTTGCGCGGTTGTGGAGAAGTAGAAGTTGCTTTTGAATTCACGATGCATTTTCCCTGTTTGGAAACCGCCTAGGGTTTTTGCCCTGTAGCGGTTTTTGGTTTTTGCTTGGATACTGGGCAACACTGGGCGTGTCTATCACCTGAAATTGCGTGCTGCGGCAATCGATGGCGGAGACTGCTCGGAAGCGCCTCAACGAGTGTTGCGCTGGAGGAAATCGTTCAAATCGGCAAGCCGGTAGCGCACCGACTTACCGACTTTGATAAACGGGAGGTCGTAACGCTGGGTGGAGGCCCACTTGGCGAGCGTTTGTTCCTTCATGCCAAGGTATTTCGCTGCCTCCTTGCGCGTCAGAAGCTCGCGAGGTTGCGAAGACTGGATGATACTGACTGCCATGATCGACTCCTTCAGTAGACGTGGTTGGACACAGCCCGAAGTTTGCCGATTGGCTTTGCGATAGCGTAGGCCCGAGGGTGAATTGACCAATGGTCAGTGCACCCTCTGATCACTGGCTATGAGGCTTTCCCTTTTACGTAAGCAAGAAGCCACTTGTAGAGCTTGTCGTAACCGACTGCCGTGGTGACCGCGTCACCCCATATTTTTTCGGCAGCCGCCTTTGTGCTCGGCCAGGGCTTCCCGGCTTCATAGGTCTCAAAGACCTTTTGCTTTTCAGGATCGAGCTTGTCCGCCCAACCCTTCTTAGCTTTCTTGCTCGCCTTCGCTGAAGCCTTCTTCTTTGCTACTGCTCGCACTTGGCCAGGGAACAGAAGCTCAAAAGCCTTTCCATTATGTGGAAGATTCGAGGCGATATACATCCACTCCCCGAAGGAGCTGGCAAGGGCAAGTACCTTGCCGATCTCGACCCATTTTGGTTGGCTCTTGAGGGAATCAATCACGTCACAGGCACGCCCAAGCGCAACAAGAGTTCCGACCGCCAAACTCTCAACAAGCGAAAAAGAGCCGGGAACAGCAGAACTGGAAAAACTGTTGCTGTATAGGCAATAGATTGCACGTGGATCAAGCGCAGGGGAATTCGCAGCGCCATTGCCCCCTTTGGGGCCGCCCGCTTGTGCAACTAGTTGCACAAGGCTTTCAGCGGTATTTTGGATTGAGGCGTCAGTCTTTCCTCCCAAAACCACTTCGGCTGCGCTGAAAGCATCTACCAACTCGGAGATGGACAATTTTTGTACCCGCAAGGCCAGTATCTCGCGCCAATCCGTGTGGATAAACGGGGTCGCACTATAAGTAATGGCCTCGGTCATGGTGCATCCTCTTCCTTGGCTTGTACCCCCGCAGCCTCAAGCATTTTTCGGGTGGCTCGATTGACTGATTCGCGCACAGGGTCCCAATCGAGGTGGGCATAAATCTGGGTTGCAGCATGGGATTTGTGTCCAAGAGATTTCCCGATAATCTGCAGCGACGCTCCGGTAATGGCCTGATAGCTCCCCAGGGTTCGGCGAAGGTCGTGGGGGCGAAAACCCTCCATGCGGGTCCCGCTGGTGTCGACTCCCAGGCTCTCACATAAGGTCCTAGCTCGCGTAAGGGCAGCGCACAGGGTTTCATCATCTTTCCGTGAAAATTCTTGGTCCGCCTCTCGCAAACGGAGCGTGAGTTGGGTTAGCTCATCACTATCGAGTAGCCGCGCCCAAGCCTTCTTTGGCTCGACGAGATGCCCTTTGTTGCCGTTGCCAGGAAACACCCATTCGCTGCTGTGGCTGATCTTGCACTCCTTTAAGACCTCAAGGGCCTCGGGCGCGAGCACAACTTTGAGCGGTGCGCCGTTCTTGCTTTGGCTACCCGGAATGATCCAGGTACCGGTGGACACGTCGAGGCAATCCCAGCGCATCGTTAGCACGTTTCCCTTCCGTGCGCCTGTGAACAAAGCGATCAGGAAGAAGCGGCGGATCACATCATTAGGTTCCATCGCCAAGGCAGAGAAGAACCGAGGCAGTTCATCGCGCTGTAGGAACCGGGCGCGGGGATTTTCCTTGAATTTCTTAATCCTGGACGCTGGATTTGGTTTGTTGTAAATACCCCATTCGATGGCCCGGTTAAAAACACTGGAGATAAGGGCAACGACGCGGTTGGCAGTTGTCCGATGTGACTTGCCGATCTTGGTATGTAGATAGGCTATGTCCCCACGCTCAATGGCTGACAGCTTTTTGCTTGCCAAGTCGATGCCGACCGTATTGCTGGCTAGGTACTGGTGGAACTTGGATGCGTCTTCGCGCCAAGTGCGGTTGTGGGGTTTTGCGTGGCGTTCAATATAAAGTTCGAAGAGTTCTCCGAAGGCCATTTCAGCCCTGGCTTTGCGTTTTGCCTCATTTGGGCTTTCGCCCATCGCGAAGGCTGCGATGATCTCCGCTGCCTTGGTTCGTGCGGCTTCCACGGAGACTTCGGGAAATCGTCCAATGGTTACCCGCTCGGGCCGATTGGTTGACTTCAGCCACCGGTAGACACAAAATGTCTTTACGCCCGTGCTACTGACCCGCATGCGAAGGCCAGGCACCTTGGTGTCCTTATACTCAACTCGGCCCTCGGTAGGGAGGACGAGTTTAGTCAAGTCCGTCTTGGTGAAGTTGATGGTAAAGTTGTCGGCATCGTTCGGCACGCTATCCTCCAGGCAGGTATTCTGGGTTATGCTGGGGTTAGAATTGTGGTCCTGTTTCGTCTATCTAGAGGATACCATGGGCACCGCTGAAAGCAAACTAACGTATTGTTAAACAGGCATTAATCAACCGTCGGCTATTTCTGGAAATCTTCCAGGAATAGGATTTGTAATCAGAAGGTCGCGGGTTCGATTCCTGCTGTCGGCACCACATAAAGACAATGGCTTGGGCGGGGCGCCAAGCCCTCCTGTTCCGGGATTTCACCGGGCATACATGCGCCGGGAATTTGCAATCCTGCACTCAGCACGAGGCATTACGGCAGCACCAACCAGAGCCAAGCGGTTGTTGTGAATTGGCTTGCCAAACACCCCCGGCGAGTGACTCAAGACATTCTCGAACTTGAAAGACCGCATCCGAGTCTGGGCAAGAGGACACCCAACGAGGCTTACGCCGTGATGCGGCCGGCGGTTAAGCGGGTCGCATGGTCACCAGCAGCGAATCCACTTTAAAACCGCAGGCCGCTGTTCAAACAAACGGCGCCCCCTCTCGTCGCCGACGGCCTTGATACCGGACAAGCCCATCTAGGCTGCGCAGGCTTCAAGGCGGAGCATGCGTTCGTGGAGGGCTAGGATCTGCCGCACACGCCCGACGGGGCTGCCGATCACATACGCGAGAGCCTCAGCGCTGGGCTCCCGATAGCCGTTCGCGTCCAAGTAGCGGCGGACGCGGATGCACGCGTTGATCTCACGCACGGCGATGCCGGGTAGTCGAATCCTGGACTGGGCTTGCCCCTGCGCCCACTCGATGCCGCTAATGATTTGCCATCCGGCAAAGACGGAGAAGCGGATGCCGCGCTCGGGATCGAATGTCTGGAGCGCCCGTGTCAGCGCCGTGTTGCCTTGCCGGATCAACTCTTGCAGCGGCCCGTCCGGTCCAGCATATCCCTTCGCGATATGAACGACGAGGCCCATGTGTTCTGCGAGAAGCTGGCTCCGCGCGGCAAAATCCCCCGCCGCGGCTGATCGCGAAAGCTCGTGTTCCTCTTCCGGGGCGAGGGCGCCCGGCCCGAGGGCATCCTCGTGGGTGCGAAAATATCTGTCCAGCAGCAGGTGGGATGGGTTAGCGCGCCGGTCGTCGCGCCCGCTCCGTTTCTTCGGCACAGGCACGCGGTCTGGTCCTTGTGCAACGGCACGCACGAACACGAATCCCCCGGGCTCGCCCCCGAATCGATAGGGCACGGCGGAAGTCTCGACGTGGACCGTCGTTCCGTCGAGCCGAAGATACCTATGGCGGTGAGGTGCGAGGATGGCGGTATCGTGCTTAAGACGCCCAATCCGCTGGGCGACGACCGCCTGATCGTCGGGGTGCACCCGCTCGATGACCGGTTGCGCCAAGAGCTGTTCGGCCGAGTGCGCGCCGAACAGGCGCAGCGCAGCAGGATTCAGGTACTGGAAACAGCGTCCTGCGCCCGCGAACATCGGGTTGGGTGACGCATCCAGTGCTGAGCAGAATAGATCAAAGCTTGCTTTTTCCAGCGCCATCGTCCCTCCCAACCCCTCGCCGTGTTTTTTTTGTGGGGGCGCTTTGGGGCGCGTCACGTGCACGAAGATGCACCCTTATTCGTATCTCGCCGGCTCGCAAGCCTCGCATGAGACCGCGTGCCGCGCCGCCGGCCGCACCCGCCTTCCCCGCTTCGTTTAATCTAGTGCATGCGGGCTGAAAGTGTCAAGAAAGCGCATAAAAACAAGTGGTAACCCGGGACGCGCACTAGGTGCCCTGAGCGGCGTGCACGTTCCGATCGAGGACCCAAACGCAACAATGATGCCGTCAGGCGTACCCAACGCCGCCGCGCGAAGATTCCCATCCACGGCCGCGGAGCCCGCGCACCCGAAAATTTGCCGATGGATTCGCAGTGCATCGGCCCGGGGGTTCGACCGCTTGACGGCGCGCCTTGCGAGTCGGTCCCCGTCGTGCCGCCTGACCCGCAAGCCTAAGGCGCGGGCATCGGGCGTCACATGCGCGGGGCGGTCCCTGCCGGGAAGGGGCACCCATTGGCGCGATGCCGAAAAACTCGGAACTCCCGTCTGGGGCGGGGTGTTGCCTTCACCGGGCCGTCCTCCAACGGGAGGTCGCCATGATGAATCAACGGACCGAATCGTGCCGTCGGTTGGGCGACGGCGACTCGTCGCGATTTGGCGGGTTTTTTTATTACCCTGTTCGCTCCCGCAACGGCGTCCGAGGTGGCGCGCCTTCCCTGCCTGCAGCGTCTACAGTGAGCAATGGCTTGCTTGATCCGACCCGCCTGCGTCGGTGAAAAGAAAAGTGATCAGCAAATCGCGTGCCAGAAAAATGAGGCCTTGATACGCGCGGGTCTTGGCCGGGCGAAATGTGCCCGCGCATCGAAGATGTAACGATGCCCGACAAGAATTCGGTGGCGGGACATGCACGGATGACATAATCATACGATAAATCAATGCGATGTCGCTAAATGCGGCGTGTAAAGTTATCCGAACGGCCAGGCCGCTTGGCGTCGAACGCATCGGATAGGGGGGGCTCCCGTTGTTACTCGCGTCGAGGCCTAGGGCAGCACCGCGAGGCACCTGCGCGTTGCCCAGGCGTAGGCGAACCACTATAATTTTCGCTTGGCTGTGGCCGACTTCGCCTGCATGAGACCGCGGTTTCGATTCCTGTCGTCGGCACCGGTGGAACCCATGGCGTAGACGGTGCGTGCGTATGTTTGCTTTTTTCGGGATTGGACGCGGATGAGTGCCGAGGAAGAGAAGGAAAGGTCTCGGTGCAAAGCGTTCGCATAGCTCTGCGTCGGTTATGGCGTGACGCAGTTATGGACCGTCGACGGGACCTGCCCGTGCACGCGAGGGCGAGATGCATGTCCGGCAATCCGATGACGGGAACTGAACGGCATCCAGGCCCAAGCCTGCTTGCGGGCGCCGTTGGCCTCGCTTGGCCCGTGCGACCCGGACGATGGGGTTGGCGTTTGTTGACTCTTCGGCAAGTCGCATATTCTGGCGCAAAGTGATGACTCAACACCGCCGGGGGGTTGTCGCTTGGGCCAGTGGGTTTTACGAATACCTGGTCTATTACGGCTTTCTGCTGATCTTCGGATCGATGTGCCTGTTCTGGAGCCTGATGTCGATTCCGCTTGCGGCGTTGCTGCCCGGACAGACCGGTCGCCGGCTCGGACGATGGATGATCTCGTTCGGCTTCCGCATGTATCTTGCCGTGCTCGAATGGACCGGCATCGTCAAATGCGACCTCTCGGCGCTTGACGGCCTGGATCGTTCCACCCCGGTGATCATCGCCCCCAACCATCCGTCGCTCATCGATGCCGTCCTCATCGTCTCCCGCCTGCCCAACGTCGCCTGCATCATGAAGGCCAAGCTCTGGGACCACTGGATCTTCGGGGGCGCTGCCCGGATGGCCGGCTACATCCGCAACGACTCTCAGTCGAGGCTGGTCGTTGACGCCACGCATGAACTCGCCGCAGGCAGCCAGCTGCTCATCTTCCCCGAAGGGACGCGCACCGTCGGCAACGAGCTCCAGCCGTTCAAGGGCGGCTACGCGCTTATTGCCAAACGGGCGCACGCGATGGTGCAGTCTGTGCTGATCGAGATCAACCATCCGTTCCTGAGCAAGGGTCGCCCGCTGCTCGAAAAGCCGGAATTCCCCCTCGTCTTCCGGGCCCGTCTCGGAGAGCGTTTCATGCCGCCGTCCGACATTCGCCCTTTCATCTCGGCGATGGAAGGCTATTTCCGTGACGAGACCCGGAACCGCGTCATGGAGCCCCCGCCGTGACGCCCTCCTTGACCCATCTCGTCCTGATCCCCAGCTATAACACCGGGGCCAGGGTCTACGAAACGGTGCGTGCCGCCCGTGCCTCGTGGAACCCGGTCTGGGTCGTCGTCGACGGCAGCACTGACGGCACGGCGGAAGCTCTAGAAGCGATGGCGGCACGCGACGACGGTCTGCGTGTCTGGGTGCTTCGCGTCAATCGGGGCAAGGGCGGTGCGGTGCTGTTCGGGCTTGACGAGGCGCAGAAGGCGGGCTTCAGCCACGTCCTGACCATGGATGCCGACGGGCAGCACCCTGCCCACAAGATCGCTGAATTCATGCAAGTCTCGGAACGCAATCCTGGCGCCATGGTTCTCGGGCGGCCGGTATTTGATGCCGATGCGCCGGGCATTCGCGTTTCGGGGCGCAAGATCTCAAACTGGTGGGCGAACCTCGAGACACTTCAGGGCGGCATCGGCGATTCCCTGTTCGGGTTCCGGGTCTATCCGATCCTCCCGCTGCGGGCGATCATGCACAAGCAGCGCTGGATGCGCCGCTTCGACTTCGACCCGGAAGCGGTGGTGCGGCTGCGCTGGCGCGGTGTGCCGCCGATCAACATCGACGCACCGGTTCGCTACTTCAGCGCACAAGAGGGCGGTATCTCGCATTTCAAGTACCTGCGCGACAATGCCCTGCTGACGTTCATGCATATTCGGCTGGTGATCGGTTTCGTGTTGCGCCTGCCGCTGCTGTTGTGGCGAAGAGGGCTCAGCGGCCGTCGGTGAGCCTGAGGCAGGGGCGCGGACATTCATCCTCGTCTCCCGAACATGCCGGCCTGTTGTAAGCCGTATTGATCGCGTCGTGATTCGGTTACCGACGGCCATTTACGAGCATAGCACCTGAAAAAAAATTGCAGTGACTTTTGAAAGGAGCTCGGATAATATAAAACTTACGCTGGAATTACTTTTGCGCCTTGACTATGGGAGGCCGTGCAGCCGGCGTGTTCCACCCCTCTCAAGGGCGTGCTCGCTTGGCGCATGCAAGGGCAGGTTTGTCGCGGCAGCCGCCCCGGACACCCCGAGGGGCTTCGTTCGGGACGTGGGGCACGGCGAGGGACACTGCGCTGCATGAGGGCACGGAAACAGGAACTCAACCACCGGCAGAGCAATCCTCCGGGCCGCGAGCGCGCGCACCAAAAAGTGGATTTTTAAATCGCATTGTCATATTACCATGGACAACACGCTCGATCTGATCAAAGACTATCTCACGCAACGCATGGATAACCCGCCGGCGCATCTGACCGTCGACAGCAGGCTCGACGAACTCGGAATCGACTCGCTGGGGCTGATAGAATTGATTTTCGAGCTCGAAGATACGTACAAGATCACCGTGCCGCAGGACATCCCGACCCCACAGACAGTGGGTCAGCTGATCGAGGTTGTAGAGAAGTACATGCCCGCTGTCGCGAATGAGTAAACCCGGGCTGCGCAGGGTTGTTGTCACTGGGGTCGGGCTGGTCAATCCCTTTGGCGGTGACCTCGAAGACTTCTGGGCCCGGATCATGCGCGGGGAATCCGCCGTCGCACTCTATCGGCATCCTTCCTCCAAAGGCCATCTCGCGCAACCGGCCGTGCGCTGCGCATCGTTCAGTTCCGAGCAGACGATCGGCAAGGCCATGACCAGCATGACCGACCGCTACAGCCAGCTGGGCATCGCCGCGGCTCTCGGCGCATGGGACGATGCGGGACTGGAATGCGGCACGACGGGAAGTGACGACTACGGCGTCTCCTGGGGAACCGGGGTCGGCGGCACGTTGACTTTCGAAAAGGGCTACCTCGATTACTTCGAGCGCGGCCGGAGCCGAATGTCTCCGTTGACCGTTCCCCAGGCGATGAACAACGCCGCTGCCTCGTACGTGGCGATCGCGCTCGGGCTGGGGGGCAGCTGCCTGACGTATTCGGTCGCCTGCGCCTCTTCGGCGGTATCCATTGGCGAGGCGTACCGGCGCATCCAGTTTGGGCAGAATGCCCTGGTCGTGGCCGGGGGGTCGGAAGCGCCCTTGGCCTTCTCCGTCATGCTCGCTTGGGAAGGTATGCGCGTCGTCGCCACGGGCGACGAGGCGTGCGCCTACCGGGCCTGCCGGCCATTCCAGGAAGGCCGCACCGGCTTGGTGCTCGGCGAGGGCGGCGCGGCCATGGTGCTGGAGGACATGGAGCACGCCCAGGCGCGTGGTGCGCGCATCTATTGCGAACTGGTGGGTTATGGTCAAAGCTGCGACCACACGCATCTCGTCCGCCCCGATGCCGCCGGGCAGAGCAGGGCGCTCCGCTCCGCGCTGCGCGAGGCGGGCTTGTCGCCGGACGAAGTCGGCTACGTGAATGCCCACGGGACCGCTACCCCGGAAGGCGATCCCATCGAGATCCATGCCCTGAAGCAAAGCTTCGGCGATGCCGCGGGCAAGCTGTACGTGAGCGCTACCAAATCGATGCATGGCCACATGCTTGGCGGCGCCGGCGCGATGGAAGCCGCGATTACGGTATTGGCACTGGCTCGCCAGCAGATTCCGCCGACTGCGCATCTGGAACAGGTCTCGGCCGACTGCGAAGGCGTGCGTCATGTGAAGGGTATCGGCCTGGACGATGTGTCCTTCCAAGCCGCGATCAGCAATTCCTTCGCTTTCGGCGGCAGCAATGCGGTGCTGGCTTTCCGGCGCGCCGACTGATTCCGCGCATTCGACGGGCGGCGCTGGCCGTCTCCGGTGACGGCGCCGTCCTCCCGCAGGTAGCCAAGACATGTCCTCCGGCCTGGCCATGACGTTCCACCTGTTGCTCGAACGCCTGTCGCCGGGAGCGCCGCTGCCGCGCGTGCCTGAGCCGCAGCTGATCATGGACGACGATGCGCAGAATGAGGCGTTTGAGCAGGTCGGCCGTGAAGATGGCCTCCTGGCATTCGTCCACCTGTATCAGGCGTTGCAAATCGCGCCGCTGCTCCGGCATGGCGACCGAGTGCTCGACCTCGGTTGCGGGCCCGCCAACCAGCTGGTCCAGGTCGCCCGCCTCAATCCGCGAGCGCATTTCACCGGACTGGACGCCGCGGCCGGAATGCTCGCGCAGGCGCGGGAGACGGTGCGGCGCGGCGGCGTAACCAACATCGAGCCGGTGCACGGCGACATGACGACACTGTCCGGGTTCGACGACGGCAGCTTCGACGCCGTGATGTCAACGCTGTCGCTGCATCATCTGCCGGACGAAGCGGCATTGGTCCGGACGATGCAAGCGGCTCGGCGTGTGCTCAAGCCGGACGGGGCAATCTACCTGATCGATTTTGGCCGGCTGAAGCGCGCTGCCACACAGCGCTTTCTTGCCGAGGACCGGCGCGATCTCCAGCCCGATGCGTTCACCCGCGACTATCTCAATTCGCAGCGCGCCGCGTTTAGCGTCGGCGAACTGTCCCGCGCTGCGCAGGCCTTCGGCGACCGGCTTTCGAAATATGAAACGGCGCTTGCGCCATTCATGGTCGTCTTCCGAACGTCTGCACGTCGCGCGCTGGACGAGGGGGGCAGACACCTCGCGCAGAGCCTGTACGACGGCATGAACGCGACTCAGCAGTCCGATTTCCAACGCTATGCCCGATGGTTCCGGATGGGGGGGCTTGGACTGCCGTTCACGCCTGCCTGAGCGGCTGTCTGCGCATGCGCCGGAAGGCCGCCCGAGGGATGCCACGACGAGGCCGCATCGCGGTTCGTCGCGTGGGAAGCCCGCGCACAACGGCGCATCCCCAGCCGGGGAGGCGCCCCGGCATTCAGATCATCCCGCCGTTCACGGAGATGACCTGGCCCGTGATGTAGGCCCCCCGCTCCGAGGCCAAGAAACCGACCAGCCCGGCGACTTCCTCGGGCTTTCCGACCCGTTTCATCGGCACCAGACGTTCCACCATTTCGCGGCTGAAGGCGCTCTTGCTCATGTCGGATTCGATGATGCCAGGGGCGATTGCGTTTACGGTGATGCCGCGACTCGCCAGCTCCAGGGCGAGGGATTTGCTCGCCGAATGGAGTGCCCCCTTGGCGGCGGCATAGTTGGCTTGGCCCCGGTTCCCGGCGATCCCCGCGATCGAGGAAATGGTGATGATCCGGCCCCAGCGGCTGCGGATCATGGGCATGGTCAGGGGCTGCGTGACGTTGAAGAAGCCGTGCAGCGAGACGTCGATGACGCAGTGCCACTGTTCGCGGCTCATGCCGGGGAACACCGCATCATCGTGTATGCCGGCATTGTTGACCAAGACCTGGATCGGGCCTGCCACGAGCAGTTTTTCCAGGGCCGCTTGGGCCGCGTCGGCGTCCGCGACGTCGAAGCAGACGGTTTCGGCCGATCGGCCCTGGGACGCCAGTTCGGCACACAGGGTTTGGGCCTTGTCGGCATTGCGGTTGGCGTGGATGACTACGTGCATGTCATCGGCGGCGAGTTGCCGGCAAATGGCGGCCCCGATCGCTCCGCTGCCTCCCGTGACGAGGGCTCGTTTCATCAGCACTCCTGCGAGGTGGTCGAAAGGGATTGTTGGCTGCCTGCATCGAGCATGACGCTCGCGCGGCCCGACATGAGCAGCCTATCGCCGCTATGCAGGCTGAATTCATACAGGATGGTCGACTCGGTGCCCGACACCCGCTCGGCGCGAACAATGAGCTCGCCATCGAGGTCATCCAAGCGAGACCCATGCCAGCGGACATTGCGCACGCTGGTCAGCAGGCCGGCGGCCGGGCAGTGGTCGTGGCCGGCCAGAAGGGCCCCATGCACGGCCATGGCCTGGGCGGCATATTCAATGCCATTCGCGATGCCCAGGGTGTCTTCGCATCGGAGCGGATTACCGGCGGCAAGGTGGCTGATCGCCCGGCACTCGATCATGGTGTCGGTCCAGGTTTCGACCCGGTCGAGCACGCACATCTCGCCCTTGTGCGGAATGCGCGCGGCGATCCATGAATGGTCTTTCTGCATGAGTTTCCCCGCGTTCATGTTGCACGTGCGACCAGCATGACGTTTGCGAAGGGCGTCCCCATGCTCATCGGAAGGGCATCGACCACAAAGCCGCGTTGCTTCAGCCCAGCGGTCCACGCGGCGAGAGGACGGCACCACATCCGCGGCAGGCGATGGCCCTGGATGAAGGACATGGTACGGTCCACCGCCTGGCTGAACGCGAAGCGCGCCCCGGCAGACGCATCGCCGATGCGGGTCAAGAAAAGGCCGTCGGTGCTCAGCGAGGCCCGAATCCTGTCCAGCAAGCGATTTTGCTCGCCGTAGGGGATGTAATGCAACACATCGAGGATGGTGATGACATCGACGTCCTCGAAAGAGCCGTCGCGCATGTCGCCGCCGCTCAGTTGCACCCGCTTGCCGTATAGCGGCTGCAGGGCACGATTGCCGCAGTCGGCTTCGCGCCCCATGAGTTCGATTCCCCGGAAGCTGAGGCCCTTGGGCGGGGCCACGCTGCCCGTCCATACGCCGTCTTCCATCAGACGTTCGGCGCCGAGAAGCCAGCTGGCCAGCAGACCGCGACCGCAGCCAAGATCCAGGAGGCGCGCGCCGGAAGGCAGACAGGCGTGTTGGATCAGTGCGGGGAAGATCGGGTCGCCGC
>JAKAFK010000160.1 GCA_021817985.1 Pseudomonadota bacterium
ACCTGAATGAGCGCTGGGACAATTATCGCGGTCAGGATGGCATGGGTCTGATCGGTATCCTCATGCAAGTCAGCCACGCGTGGCGGCGCATGGCCGCGTGACCCCGCTCCGTTGCCCCCGCCAGCGGGTTGAAGAGACCCTCGCGCTTTTGCGCGAAGCGGGACGCGAGGGACGCGAGTGTGTAGTGTTCTGGCTCTCGGAACGGCCCGTCATGCCGGGTGCGACCATCCGTGAGGTCTATCGTCCGGAACAACATGCCTCCCGCGATATGTTTCACATTCCCCCGGCCGGCATGACCGGCCTTATGGGCCATCTTCGCGCGCATAAGATCGGTCTTGCGGCGCAGGTCCACTCTCATCCCGGCCGCGCCTTTCATTCCCGCGCCGACGATGAATGGGCTATCGTTCGCCATGAGGGCGCGCTCTCGATTGTCGTTCCACATTTTGCGGACCGGATCGATGCCAGCACGTTTCTGGAAAAGGTCGCGACGTTTCGCCTCGCGGCCGACGATCGGTGGATCGAGGTGCCGCGCGATGATCTTCCCCTTCACCTGGAACTGACCGCATGATCACGCCAGCGCAAGAGAATGAACGCATGCTTGCTCGCATTCTCGGCATCGGCGAGGAGGAGGCCGCTGACCGGCTTGCGCGGACCGTGGCGATTACGGCCGGTGAGGGCGAGGCGGCTGCGTTTGGCCAGGAACTCGCAGCGCAACTTGAGCGGACGATCACGATTGCCGGTCCCGGTGATGCATGCGACCTCGAAGTCACGATCCACGCTGCGCCCACCCATGAGGCAGAGCATCGTATCTCCGTCGCGTTGCATGGTGATCGCGTTATTATCGGTATCGGTCCCACCATCAGAGGCGACGCTCCCCCTTCCCCACTTCACGGCGTTCAGCGGGTCATCGCGGCGTGCTACGCCGCGTCAGTGGTGCTGTCGCGCTTGATCGATGGCATCGCCCCGACTGAAACTCCCGACCCTTTCGTGGTCTGCTTTGACGCGCTTGGCGCGAATCCTGAAGTTCTTTCGACCCCTGTCCGACTTGCCGACACCGTGCTGGCGGGAGCCGGCGCGGTTGGCAACGGCTTTCTTCGCGCCGCCCGCCATCTCGACATAAGCGGCATGCTGACGGTTGTTGATCCCAAGGTCGTAGGTGGCGGTAATCCGAACCGGTGCCTCTATTTCAATCCCGATGACGTTGGCGCACCTAAGGCGGAACGGTTGTGCAGGAACGCGGCGGCTGATTTTCCGCGCCTGACACTGACCCCCGAGACCGTCACCTTCAGCGAGCTTGTCAAACGAACAGGCACCGTTCGCCGCGTTATCATCGGCACCGACAGTCGTCAGGCGCGTCGCTCGATCCAGAACGATCTTCCCTTCGAGGTGCTCGACGCATCGACGACCGGCGTGGCGGAAGTGATCGTTCATTCTCATCGACAGCCGAACCACGACGCCTGTCTGTCCTGCATCTACCGCTTCATTCCAGACGAACGGGCGCGGCAACAGGCGATCGCAGAAGGGTTAGGTATCGCGCTCGACGTTGTTCTCGCGGGTGATCTCATCGACGCGAACGTGGCCGCCAATATCGCCGCACGGCATCCGGGCCTTAACGCATCAGCGCTGATCGGCATGGCGTTCGATAGCCTTTACAAGCAATTGTGCGCTCAGCAGGCGCTTCTCACGGCGGCCGGCGAGCAAGTTCTGGCGCCCTTCGCCTTCGTGTCAAATCTTGCCGGCGCTTTGCTTGCCCTTGAACTCGCACGCGTCGAAGCCGGTGCGCGGTTCGCCGATGGCCGCAACTATCTGTTTACCAGCCCCTGGTCGCCGCCTGGCGCCCGCATGAGACGAACGCACTCCCGCGTGCCGGATTGCTCATTCTGTTCGAAGCCAGAAACCAATATCGCCCTGCGAACCGTCTGGCCTGAGACAGCCCTGCCCGTCTGATCAGCCTTCATGCTGACCCGCCGGTACGCCCCCCTTCCCCGCGTCGGCATTTCCCTTTTTCTGCTAAATTGCCAGCAATGTGAAAGCCGGCATTGCGAGGACCGAGCGATAGGGTGCGGATGTGCTAGGATTCGGACCTAGGGTTTTGCCGAGGACACGATATTCAGCCAGGGCCGTAAAGGCTATTTTCGTGTCGGCTCCCCCTAATATCCCTTAAGCACGCGATATTCGCCGCTTTTCCCGTATGCCCCTGCGCTTTGGTTGATGGCGACGCAGGGACGATTGCCTGGCTCGCATCGGATGATCTTGTCGAGCATTCCCTTTTTCACCCAGGCTGCGTGATTGGCCTGCAACATGGCGATTTCACCTCGTAGCTGACTGACGGTGGTGCGGTCCCACCAGACAACGGCCGTGCTGCTCAGCCAGCCGAACAGCATCAACCCGACGGTCAGGGCCACGATCCAACCCAGCAACCGCCAGCTTGCCCAGGATACGATCCGGCTCAGCGCCTTTTCCGCAACCGCCATGCCCCCTGCCAGTCCGGCCAGATCGTCCAGCATCGGCTTGGTCGCCTTCCGGACCGTTGCGACACCTTCCTTGCCCACCTGCTCCAGCGCTGTTGTCACCGCGGCGCTGACCGCCTCGCGCACCCGCTCTTCGAGGCTCGAGGCTTCCTCCGCCAGTTTCTGCCGCTCCTGAGCGAGTGCCACCCGCTCCTCCGCCAGCCCGGTGAGCATGCGCTGCACGACCGCCTGCTGCTGCTCGGCGATCTCCATCAGCCCGTAGAGATGATCCTCCGCGCTACTCACATCGACATCCCCCGATCCCGCGACACCGATCTTTCCTGCTGCTTCCGGGCGGCCGCCCGCTCGGCTTCAAGCGCCAGCTGGCCACGCATGTCTCTCTCCGCGCCCTCCATCAACCGGCCAATGGCCCGCCCGGCGTCTGGCGACGCCAGCACCCGCGCCAGTGCAGATCCATCCTTCACCCCAAAGTCACGGCCTCGCGCCCGCAGGATCCGCGCCGCTTCTGAATGACGATCCAACATCTGCTCAAACCCCAGCAGCTCCGCCCGCGCCCCACCGACCAGAGCCGGATCAGCCGCCAGCGCCGGCAACGCCTTGTTGTATGCCTCCGACAGCCGCGTCCATTCCCGCACCAGCCCATGCGCCTGCCTGTCTCGGGCGGCTTCTTCCATCCGCTGCTGCCGATGCGCCTCGTACCGCTCCCGGAACCCGGCACGTCCCGCCGCGATCTCGCGCGCTGCCACCGCCTCACGTGGCGGCACCTCGATCCCCCGCCGACTGGCATAGGCAGCCCGGTCATAGTCGAGCGTGGTTTCCTTCGCCTGGGATCGGGAGAGCCGCGCCGACAGGGCGGCCACGTTGCTGAATTCCTCCCGA
>JAKAFK010000161.1 GCA_021817985.1 Pseudomonadota bacterium
TTCTAACCGGAGCCGCCATGCCGTAGACCCTACACTTATCCACAACTGGCCGGCCTCCGGCCGGCCTTCCTTCCCTGGTCAAGATTGGATCGGCGCGGGTGGTCAGAATTGCATCGGCGCCAACAGTCGTTGGTGAAGGCGTTGAACCCGATCACGCCGCCGCAGCCCGGTGCCGCCGCGATGCCTCTGCCGGGCAGGCCGTCGAGGGCGAGCACCAGGTTTTCGCGCACCGGCTTGATCGCACCGCGCGCAGTCAGCAGTAGGTGATCGCGCCATGAAGGCAGATCGCCGCGTTCTTCTGCGGGACGCCCCACTTTAGGCCTCGAGCTGCTTAAGAAGATCTTCGCCGCGGACCAAAGTGGCGCGCCCAACCTTTCGCACCGGCAACTGGCCGCTGCTCACGCGCTCTGCAACCCATGTTTTCCCGAAGGGTAGAAGGCCAGGTGCGCCGGGGGTCCGATAAACCTCAGACAGCCGGTAGAAGGCGCCCGGCTCAATTCGGCGAGTTGGGATGTCCATGATTCCTCCAAAGCATCCGGCGATAACCGCAGTTACCCGCAGCAGTTCGCTACGGCGTTGGAAGAATTCTTGTGGATCAGGGATGGATTAAATAGCCGATGACGATCCTGTAACCCATTGAAAAATAAATATTTAAATGGAGTGAGAGCGGATTGAGTGGATCAAAACCATTCAGACCAGCTTCAGCAACCATCAGCGCGCTTGTAGCGCCAACCCTTAAGCAGCACAGTCCGCACGTTATGGTCGCTTCGAGCCCCTTGCTTTCCCCATGTCCGCGTGTCCTTTGCAAGTTCTTGGGATACTGCGCCGGCGATATTGTGCGCACTGATCGCTCTGATCCCCGTCGCCCATTTCCTGTCGCCAATCGTTTGAGCAATGTCCTTCGCCAACTCCTTCACCTGCTCAATCGGGAGACGCCCGGTCACTGTTGTGTCGTTCACCGCCCCGCGATCAACAAATGCCGGCGGGATTGAGAACCCCGCGCTCGGTGCCCAAGCCAGAAAGTCTGCCTTCTTGACCGCATAGAGCAGCAACCAAGTGGTCTCCTCGACATTGACTTGAAGAGCGAACTGGCCAGTTTCCGGATGACGAAGCCGCAGCCTTCCTTCGGAAACGTCCTTTCGCATGGCATCAATGATCCGTCCCGACAGAACGCGCCGGGTCTCCTCGGATTCACCTGGCAGGAGGCAGGCGGCAAATTGGCCTGCGAAGAAAAGAGGCGCGGCGCAATCGTTCTCTCCGAGAGTCGGGATGTCTACCGGCTCGGTCTTTGGTTGGAGAAAACTCTCGCGCTGCTTCACATGCCAGTCGTTCAATGTACACGCTTGGCCTACAGCCGGATACTTATCAACCTTCATGCGGCCACCCCGCCCATCGGAACCACCTTGGCGCCAGCCTTGAGCTGGTCAAGGTAGTCGGCCCACTGCTGCATCATCCGCCGTCGCTCGTCGATGAACTTCATTCGTGCATAGGCATTGCCCAGACCAGAGCTGTCCGGTGCCTTGTGGGCAATGTGGGTTTCGATCACCTCCGGCTTCATCGCGAGGCGTTCATGCCCGAAGGTGCGCAGCAGCGCACGCCAGCCGTGTCCGGTGAGTTCATCCTTGGTGTCGACGCCCAGCCGGCGCATCGCCGCGTTGATCGCCGCGTCGGAGATCGGCTTGAGCGGCGAGCGGCCACCCGGGAACACCCAGCCGCCGCGCAGGTGCCCCGTCAGCGGCTGCAGGTCCCGCAGGATGTCCAGCGCCTGCCGCGACAGCGGGATGACATGATCGATGGACGTCTTCGTGACCCGGTAACTCCAAACCGCACCCTCGATGTCGACGTCATCCCAACGCATCACGCGCAACTCTCCGGGCCTGCAGACCAGCAGCGGCAGCAGCCGAACCGCGGCGATAACTTGGGGATGTCCGGTTAGCGCATCGAACATGCGCAGGATGGCGCCCACCGCGGCGGGATCATCCGTTGGCGCCGCGTAGTGTGTGTGGCGCACCGGTGCCAGCGCGCCGCGCAGCGCCGGAGTCGGGTCCGATTCGGCGCGGCCGGTGGCGACGGCGTAGCGGATCACCTGGCCGATGTTCTGCACCACGCGGTGCGCCGTGTCCAGTGATCCCCTGCCCTCCACGCGCCGCGCCACAGCCAGCACGTCTGGGGCTTTGATCTCCGCCACCGGACGCCGGCCGAGGTACGGGAACACGTCGCGCTCGAGGCGCGCGATGACCTTCTCCTTGTGGCTTTCCGCCTTGTCCGCCAGGTGCCGCACGAACCATTCGCGCGCCACAGCCTCGAGAGAGTCGACAGCAGCCTGCCGCTGGCGCAGCTTCTCGATCTGCTTAACCGCGCTCGGATCGATCGGAGGGTCGGCTGCCAACATCTCCCGGGCGCGGTCGCGGCGCTTTCGAGCCTCGGCCAGCGAGACATCTGGGTAGGCGCCGAGCGCCAGCGTCTTGCGCTTGCCGGCGAACGTGTAGTCGAAACGAAACAGCCGCGTGCCGCTGGCGGCCACCAGGACGTACAGACCGCGCTCGTCGGAGAGCTTGTATGGCTTCGATCCCGACTCCTTGCGCGGCTTGGCGTTGCGCAGTTCGGTGTCAGTGATCGGCATCGCAGCCCCCCACGCCCCGCGTTGCAGTGAGAAACGCGCGCAGATCCTGCGTCTCCTCGGGGCTCAGGCAAAGTGTGCGACGGGGTAGGCGCACGACCAGACTACCGTCGCTGTCCATCAGGAATCGCTTGGGCGCCGCGGCAATGCGGCCCAGCCGAGCGAGCCTCTTCGCCTCCCCTGGATCAATGCCGCGCGCCAGCAAGTCGCGTGCTTCTTCGGTGAGGCCTCTGGCCCGCGCAATGGATATCCGAGGGTAGCGGCCCAACGCAAGGGTTCTACGCCTGCCATCGATGCGATAGTCCAGGCGCCACAACTTGGAGCCGCTCGGAGAGATCAGCAGATACAGGCTGCGCCCGTCGCTGAGCTTGTAGGGCTTGCCACCAGGCTTCGCGCCCTCGATGGCATCGTCGGTCAACAGCATCTCACATCTCTCCCGGGCATCGATACCGCAGAGATTTGGGTACGTACCGGAAACGATACCGTGACTTAAGCCTGGCTGTCAACGAACCTTCGCGGGATTCTTCGGACATGAAAAAGCCGCAAGCCCCTGATTTCTCTTTGGCTTGCGGCTCTTGCCGGACGTTGCCGGACTTCCAATTGGTGGGTGCTGAGGGGTTCGAACCCCCGACCTACGCCTTGTAAGGGCGCCGCTCTACCAACTGAGCTAAGCACCCGTCGGTAGACGCTGTGCCGCGCCGCCCGGCAGGACCGCCGGGCGCGCGA
>JAKAFK010000162.1 GCA_021817985.1 Pseudomonadota bacterium
AGGCAGGCTCATGCCAGGCTGAAACTGGACTTCGTTCTTGGCCACGGTGCAACCCTCGCTGGATCAGGTGGTTGCACGCTACGACCCGCGCGTATCAAAGGCTGCGACAAGTGGGTAATCAGGTAAGCTCAAGCTGAAATGTGACTGGGCCATCTACTGCAAAAGGTATGCTCAGCAAATTGTGGTAAGGACCCAGCCTAGTTTTCATAGATCCATCATCTATCGTAATTGGGAAAGTCAGTTTATTAGCCCGTATCGTCGCCTCATGCACGGTGATTTCGACATTCTGTGTCCATCCCTTTCCATCGCGGTGAATGTAGGCCGGCGAGAGGAAGATATGAATATTTCCAGCCTTATTTTCGATACCAGCGAGCTCTGAATCATGCAGCTCAATGGAATACGGTAGCTGTGGCATACAAGCACCTAACAAGAAGTAGACCTCGAAACCAGAGAATAACACCCGATAGTAAAACCGGGATCAGGGTGCAGTTTCGGAAAAGTGCAACCTGATCTCTGCTTTCGGCAAAAAGCCAGCCGATCGGGAATCAGTTTCCTGGGCCACCCGGTGGCGCGGCAGGGTGGCCGCACATCACGACCATTGAACGGTGTATCGCCATCGTGTGGAACCCGGTCGCATTTGTGCTGTCCGAGGACTGGTAATCGAACAGACCTTCCGAATTCATTGAGCCGTATGAGTTGTACGTGTGGAATTCCATCGGAACCGCCGAACCGTTCCGCTGCAGGATGGTGAACCCCTGGGACTTGCACTTCTGGCCCGCTGCCGCGAAGCAATCGCTCCAGTTGTGCTGCATGCCGGAGCAATTGATGGCGAAGCCCTGTGCTCCGGTCGAGGTATAGACGGGGGTCACCGTGACGCAGCCGGACAATCCGGCGGCAGCCGCCAGCATTGCGCACAGCAAGGCAAGGAAACGCACGTTGCGGTTGATCATTTCTGTTTCCCCCAGTGTTGATGGCGAGTAGACATTACGTTCCAACCGCCCAAAATGAAAGGGCGACACGACAGCCACTAGCGCCGGCACCGGCCGCGCCACACAATGACTTCGCCGGATACAGTCAATGAGGGGATTAGGAGGAGAACATGGGCGCGGGTAAGGGATACGTACACGCGACGCGGCGCCAGCGCACCTCGTTCTTTCTAGGAACAGGGATCGCCCTGGTGCTGTTGGCGATCCTGCTCGCTGGGTGCTCGAGGACGCCCGCCAACCTATCAGGCACCTACCTGAACATCACGCCCAATGAGGACGACCTGCTGCAGATCGTCGAGCAGACCGACCATTCCATCGTCGGGCGCATGCAGATCGTCTCGCTCAAGCCGGGTGCGCAGAAGGTCTCGACGACCGATCTGTCGGTCACGGGAGCTACCAATAACGGAGTGGTGGTACTGACTCTTGAGAACGCGGACGTTGGCTTCCTGGGAGGGCTGTTCAAGCTCCATGTCTCCGGCCCCGCAGAGGGTGACCGGATCATGCTGTCCGGTTGGTCGAAGCAACCGGGCCCGCCGGTGGTTTTCGTGAAGGGCGATTTCTCGACCTTCGAGACAGAAACCGAACGACTTGCCGGCATCGCCGACCAGACGAAGATGAAGGACGCGCGCATCGCAGCCTACGATCAGAGGGTCGAGGCCTACAAGCAGCATTTGGCCGACGTCACCCGGTTGTCGGGCGTGCTGGCCAGCGCTGCTGAGAAGATGCAGAAAACCACGGCGGCGCTGAAAACGCTCCCTGGGAAGTACCAGGCGGTGACGGCCAAGATGGAGCAAATGCTCGCCAAGGAACGCGAGATGCCGCGGGCCTGCTGCGTGCGATCCAACGAGTCCTTCCAGATCGATGCAGTGAGCTTCGACTTCAACGACATGCATTTCGCGCTAAGGAACACGGAGTTTTCCTGGCAATACTCAAAGGGACAGGTCCATATCGACGTGCCGGAATCGGACATCGCCAGCGCGCAGGCCTTCTGCAAGGAGGAATACCCAGGGTGCACGCGTTTCGCGGGCACCCTCTCGGAGGTCAAGGCGGCAGGGCATGCGCTAGACGAGGCCTTCGCTAGCGATGAAGCCTCATGGCAAGCGGAGAAGGCCAAGCAGCAAGCACTGCAGCGGGATGCGAGCCAGTTGTTAAGACCTACCCAGTGACGCGATCCCAGTCGCGTAGGAGAGCGCCAATGGTTGAGTCATTGCGTGCCTTGCGGCCACTCGGACAAACAAGCTTTAATGACCCAACAAAACCGGGGACAAGGTGCAGTTTCGGAAAAGTGCAACCTGACCCCTGCCTTGCCTGCCTTGTTAGCCGAGTTTACCGGTTATGCACCTTAGTGACGTACCACGCAAAGCAAGTCACGAGAGGCGTGGGGATACCTGGCGCATTCTTGATAGCCCACGCCTTGATGACCCCCTCCTCTTGCGGACGGGCAGCACCTGCCCACAAGGTAACGTAATGGGTATTGAGTGGATCACCGTGGAAGAAGAGAAAGGGCGAATCTGTGTCGGGAGTTTCGACGTAGATGATGTGCCAGTTTGCCAAAGCAAATGATTGACTCACCGAAACCGAGCTGACTCTTAGCTGTTTAGCCAACACGGGAGCCCAAGCAACTCTTTGGGCGTTGGTGGGCGTTTGGTGCACCGGACCGCAAGGGGTCGCCGATGCTTGGCTGCAGACCGCGAGCAATAGAAGAGCGAACAGTGTGCGCATAAAAACCAATAAGAAATAGCCCCGAAATCGGGGAATCAACGCCGGATGTTCAGCTTCGCCGCCCGTGCCATCCCCAGGAACGCCTGATCGATCTGGCGACCGGGCAGCAAACGCGAAGCCGTACCCCCTCGCGGCGCCCGCCCTGTATCGCGCAAAACGTGGCGCTGTGGTTTATACGCCCGAATCCGCAGGGATCAAAGCGGGCGCCCTCACCGCCAACAGCACCGCGCGCGCCACGCGCTCGATCTGCTTCTGCATCGCGCATGCCCTCGCTGGTGGCACCATCGCCGCGGGGTCACCGCCGGAGAGGCCCATGCCGCACGTGTTGAAGCGCAAGGACTACGAGCGCCGGATCGACGCACTGCACCTGGAGTTGATCAAGCTGCAGCGCTGGGTGGCGCTGCGCGGCCGGCGCCTGTGCGTGCTGTTCGAGGGCCGCGACGCGGCCGGCAAGGGCGGCACCATCAAGGCCATCACCGAAAAGCTCGAAACGCGCCACTACCGCATCGTGGCGCTGCCCAGGCCCGGCGAGGCCGAGCGCGGGCAGTGGTATTTCCAGCGCTACGCGGCGCACCTGCCGCGCGCGGGCGAGATCGTGCTGTTCGACCGCA
>JAKAFK010000163.1 GCA_021817985.1 Pseudomonadota bacterium
GGAAACCTCGCCGGCAGCGGAGTCTCCGACAGTGGCATCCGCCGTGCCCAGCGGCCAGGTCCGCGTCGCGGTGGTGGGCGCCCATCTCAGCGGCTTGCCGCTGAACGGACAACTCACTTCACGCGGCGGTCGCCTGGTGGCCGAAACACGTACCGCGCCTATTTACAAGCTCTATGCGCTGCCCGACGGCAAGCGCCCAGGCCTGGTCCGCGTGCCCAGCGGCGGCGCGGCCATTGCCTGCGAGGTGTGGGAACTACCTGTCAGCACCTTCGGCAGTTTCGTCGCCGGTATCCCCGCGCCGCTGGGCATCGGCAGCCTGCAGCTCGAGGGCGGCAGTACGGTGAGCGGCTTCATCTGCGAAGGCATCGGCACCGATGGTGCCCGCGACATCACCGCGTTTGGCGGCTGGCGGGCGTATCTCGCGGCGGCGAACGCTGGACGTTCTGCGTCGTGAGACTGGTCGAATGGGCGACAGACTTGAGGCGCCGCACAACGCACCCTCTCCCGGCCTTCCCCACCCTGTGGGGGAGAAACCAGCCCCCTCTCCAGGCAGGGGGAGGGTTGGGGTGGGGCTCGGGCGGTTGCGGATGTGGGCGACAACCAACCATCGTTCTGCCATATCACTCGGTGCAGAGACTCAATGACTTACCCATTGACCGGGGAACCTGCCACGTAGGCATACACGGGATGGTTGATCATGCCGGCAGGGGCTAGGCGCTCGAGATTGACGCGGGCGTCATCGGCATGCGGGCCGTCGAACTCGTAGGCGAAGCTTTTGCCGTGATCCTTGAACTCGATGCTGTGACCCCATTTCGCGTTGATGGAGTCGGTGTTCGGGGTGATCGTGACGACGCGGCTGGCGACGGAATCGGGCACCGGGGTGCCAAGTAGCCGAGCGGGTATGGCGGCTTGCGCGCTCACGGCAGTGGCGAAGCCGGCAATGGCGAGAAGGGCTGAGAATTTGTTCATGATCAACTCCAGGAAAGTGGGGCCAGGCCCCGGTTGCTGAACACCGCGGTATCGAAAGCATCGCGGACGAATGCAGTGTTCGCCTGGTGCCTTAAATCAAACTTAGGGGAGTATTGCGCCGGATGCTGTCATGGGTATGCATGCAATGGTTTGCCGAAGGCTGCAAAACGCGCTACGCCCCTTGATTTTGTGGGGGCGCGACGCATTGCGCGTCAGCGCGGTGTCGGGAGCTAACCGGATGACCAGCATGCGCAGTTCATCGTCATGCGCAGAACCGTCAAGAGCGCGCTACCAGGCGAGGAGGCGTGTCAACACGGCTGATCTACAGACTGAAGCGGCTCAAGCTGACTCGACGCTCAAGCACGTGATATCGCTTTGATCCAACCTTTCGACCTGTAGCGCAGCTTTTGCGTCAAAGTTCGTGGTGTGGCAAATTGCAGGATCCATGCGGTGCGTTGCTGATCGGAGGTGTTCGGACCGCTGCCATGCAGAAGCCGCGGATGGTGGAGGATGGCACCACCGCAGGCGATGGGCACGTCCATCGCGGCCGATTCATCGAAGCCGGTAGCCATGACGTAGTGGGTGTCGGCCTTGCCAGGAATGATCTGGTGCTCGAAATTCTTGCCGCCATGGGTCCCCGGGATGTAACGCATGGCGCCACCCATGAGTGGCACGTCAGCCATTGGAATCCAGAAATGGACGCGGTGGGTGTTGCGGTAGGGCTCTCCCTTTTCGTAATAGGTGTCCTGGTGCCAGCGCGTGCCCGCGCCGATGCCTGCAGTCTTGCGAATGACGTGGTCGAAAACGAATTCCATCGGCATGCCAAGGAGATTGGCGGCATAAATCTCACACAGCTGGAAGACTTCGCTTGCCATGAGGCGAGGTTCAAGCTGCGCGGTTCCGAGGATTTCGACCGACGTCGCACGATCATCGTCCCGCAGCTGAGTCCAATCGTCGGGGCCTGACGCGATTTTTTCCATCAATAACGCATCAAGAAGACGCTCAACTTCCGCGATCGCCTCCCGGCGAAAAAGACCAGGCACGGCGAGATAGCCAAGCTGCTTCCAGGCCGTTCGGTCATCGCTGGTCGGTAGAGGTAATGACGTAGGCACGGTAATCCTCATGAGATTTCTGTTTTGGTCGGCTTTGCGTCTCGGGGTGCGAGCGTGATGCGTCGCAATAACTGGACCAAGCGGCGGCCTTTTCATGTGGGGTTTAGAAGATTTTCGTGTCTGGTTCGCTGTCTTAGCGTATCAAACTTGGTGCGGTCAGCACGGGTATTGTGCGAAGCAGCGCTGGCGTTCATCGGCGCAAGCCAGGCGTTGTGCAGGACTGCGCGCGCAACATGATCGCTGCGCACACAGGTCTGAAGGTGTGACCTATGTTCAGGACGGATACTTCTCTGCCGCACAGACGGACGCTGTCTTGCGGCATGAGCGCAGTCGCAAGCGCGATTGGTTTTCGTGGCCATGGGCGTGCCCCGGCAGGAGCAGTTCATCCACAAGCATGGCGATGAATTGGGCGCCACGGTGCGCCCTGGCGTCGGAGCCTTGTTCGATTTTTTCCGGCTCGATGCTGCGGGCGCCATGGCTTGTGCGCAGGCTGGGGGAGCTTACGGTCTGATGATGGAGCCGCGCCGCCTGTTCAGGCGGTAGGTACTGGGTAACCCACAATTCCTCGCCCGTGTCATGTGGCGACGCATGCGGAGTCGCATGGCCTTGACCCAAGGTCCACTCTCGGGCTGATCGTGCGGTACGTCCGGGCGATTCGTTGGGGGACGTCTACGCCAGACATGTCGAATTTGTGTAATTGTCGAGAAATTTCCTGGATATTTGCCAAATGATGTAGGAAATTTCCTAGATGAAATCCATCATCTACCTACCCAAGCATGATCATTCCTACTCGTACGATTCGATACTTCTGAGTTTCTGTTCCAACTCGCCCTGTTGACGCACTTAGGTCGATGATCGCGTTGACCGATTTGGCGAGACAGCTATTCAGTGCGCGTCTCCAAGGATTTCTCATGCGCCATTTCTTGCGTGTTTCTGTTTTTTTTCTGGTATCAGCCACGAGTTCTTGTGGCGGGGGTGGCACCAACACGACTGCCGCTGCCCTAAGCGGCAACGATGCTTACGCCGCCACCGTAACGAGCGCGGCGAGCGCTGGCAGCGGAACTCCAGCAGCGGCAACTCCGGCGTCATCACTCTACCGTGTGTTCTCACCGCAGAGTTTTTGGTATCAACCCATTCCGGCCAATGCGCCACTGAATCCCAATTCGGCAGCCTACGTCCAGAACCTGGTGAGTCAGGTCCAGACCTAC
>JAKAFK010000164.1 GCA_021817985.1 Pseudomonadota bacterium
CGTCGCCGACGGCAGGTTTACGGATCGCAAAGGCGGGCGCGGTGACAACCGGCGGCAACAAGCCCTCGAACCGCTCTCCCGTCTCAGGTAGCTCGGCCGAGACACGCGGACGGCCCGCATGCACCTCGGTGCCGACATGATGCGCGACGAGGCGGACGATGCGCTCGCCATCGGCCGGCGGCATCGTCCGGCCGGTATCTTCCAGGCCACCTGAAAGCCGGTCGATCCAGATCCGACCATCGGGATTTAGCATCACCTCGACGATCGAAGCATCGGCGAGGAAGGCGGCGATCGCCGGCCCCAACGCAGTGCGCAGCATGCGCGCGCCACGGGAAAAGGCTTCGGAATGCACGATAGAAACGGTCACATCGATCCCCATTTTGGCGGACCGCGATGCCGCGATCCGCAACGGGGATGATTAGAAAAGGCAAGAAATAGACTGCATCAACAACTATTTTATGGTCGGAGTAGTACAGCGTAGAGCGGAGAAAAAATATTTGCTGGAGCGTAGATTTGTTGTTCTTTTATCGATACAGAAGTCGAAGTTCAAAGGCTGTGAAGCGATGGAGTCACGGTTGATGGTGCTCGTGATCTCCCGATGACTCCACATCGTCCGGGATCTCCTGCCGCAGCTTTGGTCCCTGATTGAGCCGGCGGCCGAGGGCCGCGACGAATTGGTCATAGCGTGCGCCTGCTTTGGCACGGGCGGCCTGGGCTGAGGGTTCCGGGAGAGGCGGCGTCGTGGTGAGCCAGAACCGGACGAACACCGCGAACGATTCGACAGAAATACCGATATCGCGTTCAAGCCGCGCGATCTTCCGGTCGATCTGGTCGAGCCGCTTGGCGATGGCGGCCTCCCGGCGTTCATCCGCATCCGGTGACAGGAATGAGGCGATGGCCGCCTCCGCGATCAGCGACATCGGTTGCTCGCGCCGAGCCGCAAAGCTCGAGAGCGATTTCATGATGTCCGGGTCGAGATAGACCGACAGAGCCATCTTTTTCCTGGAAGCGCTCATCCGGGCGTCACAGTCCGAGATCGTCGCCGGGGTCGAGCGAAGCCTGGCGCGCGATACCCTGCATGATGTCCCGCATCCGGCCCAGCCTGGACGCATGTTCGTCCAGTTCGTCGGCGATATCGGGTGCGAATTCGTTGTCGAGCGGTTCCTTCCTCTCGACCGGCTTCATCTGGCTCAACTCCGGCAGCCGCCGGCGTTCCGCGGCTTTCGGATCGTCATCTTCGGAGTCACGCTCCTCCGTATCGAGGAATTCCGGCTGCGGCGGCAGCGGACGGGCGCTCCAATCGTCCGCACGCGGCTGTGCGGATTTGGCAGGCACCGGCGGCAGCAGGATGCGCTCCTGGAAACGTGGGTCCTCGTAATAGCGTGCCTTCTTTGCCCGTATGGGCTGGAGGCCCGACATCATCACGATCTCATCGGAGGGTGGGAGCTGCATTATCTCGCCGGGCGTTAAGAGCGGACGCGCGGTCTCAGATCGCGAGACCATGAGATGCCCGAGCCAGGGCGACAGCCGGCTGCCCGCATAGTTCTTCATGGCCTTCATCTCGGTTGCTGTGCCAAGTGCGTCGCTGACCCGCTTGGCGGTGCGCTCGTCATTGGTCGCGAAGCTGACGCGGACATGGCAGTTATCGAGGATCGAATTGTTCGCGCCATACGCCTTCTCGATCTGGTTCAGGGATTGCGCGATCAAAAAGGACTTGATCCCATAGCCCGCCATGAAAGCGAGCTGGGACTCGAAGAAATCGAGACGGCCCAGGGCCGGGAACTCATCGAGCATCAGCAGGAGCCGCCGGCGTCCATCCTTCGCCTGCAGGTCCTCGGTCAGACGGCGTCCGATCTGATTGAGGATCAGCCGGATCAGCGGTTTCGTGCGGTTGATGTCGGAGGGCGGCACCACCAGGTAGAGCGTCACCGGCTGGCTTCCGCCGACGATATCGGCAATCCGCCAGTCGCAGCGCCGCGTCACCTCTGCCACGACGGGATCACGGTAGAGGCCAAGAAACGACATGGCCGTCGAAAGTACGCCGGAGCGCTCATTGCCGGATTTGTTCAGCAGTTCCCGTGCCGCGGAGGCCACGACAGGGTGAACCCCGGCTTCGCCGAGATGGGCTGTCGTCATCATGGCCCGCAGGGTGGATTCGATCGGCCGCTTCGGGTCGGAGAGGAAGGAGGCAACGCCGGCGAGCGTTTTATCCTTCTCGGCATAGAGGACATGCAGGATGGCGCCGACCAGGAGCGCGTGGCTGGTCTTCTCCCAGTGGCTGCGCTTCTCCAGGCTGCCTTCCGGGTCGACCAGGATATCGGCGATATTCTGGACGTCGCGAACCTCCCATTCGCCGCGGCGGACTTCCAGCAGCGGGTTGTAGGCCGATGACCTGGCATTGGTCGGGTCGAACAGCAGGACGCGGCCATGTCTTGTCCGGAAGCCTGCGGTGAGGTGCCAATTCTCCCCTTTGATGTCGTGGACGATCGCCGAACCCGGCCAAGTCAGCAGCGAAGGGATGACCAGCCCCACACCTTTACCAGACCGGGTGGGGGCGAAGCACAACACATGCTCCGGTCCGTCATGGCGGAGATAGCTGCGCTGGTGGCGGCCCAGCACGACGCCATCGGGACCGAGTAATCCGGCCTTCTCGATCTCTTTCGGCGTCCCCCATCTTGCGGAACCATAAGTCTCCACGTTCTTTGCCTCGCGCGCCCGCCAGACTGACATGGCGATCGCGACAGCAGCGGCGATGATGCCGCCCGAGGCCGCGATATAGGCCCCTTCGATGAAGATTGACGGCGCATAGGCGTTATAGGCGAACCACCACCAGAAAAAGCTGGGCGGCAGATAGAAGGGGAAATGCAGAACCTCAAACCAGGGCCCACCCAGTTCTGGCTGGAAGCCAAGGCGCCATGCGGTCCACTCGGTCGCGCCCCACATTGTCACCAGGACAATCGCGAAGACCGTGATGATCTGACCCCAGAGTATTTTGGTTGCGGGCATCTGGTTTTTCCTTTCAGGGCGAAGAGATCGCGAAAGAAATTCCAGAGTTGCAAGTCAAATAACGTAAATGTCGAAACGAGGAGAAGCCGGGCGAAAAAAGATTAGAGCAGGCGTAGACAGCAGGATGACGAAGCGGAGATCGAAAGCAGTGGGAACCAATGGGCTAGCGGTCACAGTCCAAGTTCTGGTTTGGATCTGAGAGCTGCCTACACCAGCAGAGCTATCGCGGCGAAATGCAAAGCCGCACCTGAAAGGACCATGGCGTGCCAG
>JAKAFK010000165.1 GCA_021817985.1 Pseudomonadota bacterium
GGAGCGCTTCCAGTGCGACGAGCTGATTGAGATCTAGTCGGCTGGTATCCATATAGATTATAGCAGCACAAAATTGACACGATTTCAACGATAACGAGCGCGGCCCTAGAATTTGGCCCATGTCAGTTTTTGCAGCAATGGGCTGAAGTCAGTCATGACCACAATCAGCGTCGTTTATGTCACCAATAACGGGCATACCGCAGTGCTCGCCGAAGCAATCGCCCGGGGCGCCGGCGCTGTCGAGGGCATCACCGCACAACTCATCGAGATCGCCCAGCACGATATAAAAGATGGTCGCTGGTCCAATGAGCACATCGAAAGCCTGCTGCAGCAGTCCGATGCCATTATTCTCGGTTCGCCGACGTATATGGGCATGGTGTCGGCGCGATTGAAGGCGTTTCTGGAATGGGCGTTCAATCCGTGGCGGGCGCAGGCATGGAAGGACAAGATCGCCGCCGGGTTCACCAACTCGGCGTCCCAATCAGGGGACAAACTCAATACACTGATAGACCTTGCGGTGTTCGCCGCGCAGATGGGCATGATCTGGGTCGGCGTCGGAGACCCGCCCGGGAACAACTGGTCGGGCGGCTCGCGGGATGACGTCAACCGGCTCGGCACGTGGCTCGGGGCCATGTCGCAGTCGAACAGCGACGGGCCGGCCGCCGAGGAGCCGCCGGCGAGCGACCGGTCGACAGCTGAGCGCTTTGGCCGCCGCGTAGCGCTGATCGCGCGCCGACTCACGGAGGGCACGCCCTATGAGGTGGAACGACAAGCGGGGCGATAAGCCCAGTTCGAAGCGTGCTGCAGGATCGCTAAGGCCCAAAAGCCGTGGCGTTACGCCCGAGACAGCCTGGGTCTTCGCCATGGCCGCCCTGTCCGGACTTAGACCTAGTCCACTCTTGCGATGCCCTTATTAGGCATTTCTCCTTCGGGTGCTCACCGATATCTTATTGATTCTAATGGTTGAAAATGGAGGGACTCGAGCCCTCGACCCCGGCATGATGAGGCCTCGGGACGGTCACTTGCCGAACGCTGCACCCGCAAGATATGTGGAGTACTATCACTATAGCACTCCACAGTGGACACCACATTCGTGAAAACCATCCAAATGACAATTGACGATCAGCTTCTCAAGCTGGTCGACAGGATGAGCCGCGAGAGAAAGACGACGCGCTCGGCCTTCATCCGGCGTGCTCTGGAGGCCGAAATTCGCCACCAGCACCTTCGAGACGAGGAGGCGCGCCATGCCCAGGGCTATGCCCGCCATCCAGTGGCCCCTGGGGAATTCGACGTCTGGTTGAACGAACAGGACTGGGGCGCTCAGTGAACCGAGGCGACGTCTGCTGGTACACGTTCAGGACGCCCGACAAAAAGCGCCCTGTGCTCATTCTCACCCGCGACTCTGCAATCACGATCCTGAACTCCGTCACCATTGCGCCGATCACATCGACGATCCGAAGCATCCCGACCGAAGTGGTCCTGACCGAAGAAGACGGACTTCCCCACACCTGCGCGGCAAACTTCGACAACCTTCAGACCGTACCCAAGGCCCAGATTGGCGATCGCATTGCCCGATTGTCCCGGCACAAGATGAAACAGGCAGCAGCCGCCGTCTCGTTTGCGCTTGCGTTGGACGAAGACTAGCGCCCCCGCTGACCGTGACAACTTCCGCTTCCGACCCTTCTGCGACATCCATGATGTCCGCTTCGGGCACACTGATTTGCCCCTTCGACGTGGTAGTCGCACAATTAGACTCGTGGACCTAACCGGTGACGGAACGACTCAAACAAGGAGACTGTTACGTGAAATACGTTTTGGCCGCGATCTGCGGGTGTTTTGCTTGGATTTATTCGGTAGCTGGCGTCGCGGCGACCGTATACCGCTTGACGATGATTCCAGGTCAAAACCATGTGCTGACAGTATCCGTCAATCGGTCGGATCCTTCTGCTGAGACAACGCTCGCGCTCCGCGGTGTGACCTCCGGCTTAGTTGAGTCACAAGTCGAGAACCCCGTTTGCGATGGCAAGCCGCTGAAAGGGCAGGCGCGGAGAGGGGCCTGGCTCGTGCCCGCCGGGTGTCGGAATATTTCCTGGAAAATCGCCCTGGGAGGCGTCAGTACCGATGACGCTGCCGGCCAGAGAAGCATCGCACTCGCCTCTGGACATTCTTTCTTGATCTCAGAATCGACCTCACTGCCTCGGCTCGAGCAAACCTCCGCCCCAGAGATGTTGCTTCTGCCACCGGAGATGTCCCGAGCAACGTTCCCGCGCGCTCGCCCGGATGGAACCATTGCATTGCCGCCAAAGTCCCAAGCGCCACTGTTTCTGCTCATCGGCGCTAAGCCGGTGGCGATCCGCGCAAGCAGCACTGTCTCCGTCAGGTACTTTATCGATGTGCCGAAGAACTTGAATCGTGTGCCGACGATCGATTCGGTGATGCGCGGCCTTCAATGGTTGACGGACCTTATACGGCCCCGTGAGGCCATGGGGTTCAACTACGTATGGCTCGGGCGCGCTGCGTCATCAGGTTCTGTCGGCGGCGCCACAGGCGGGGATCTGCTGCTGGTTAACTACCTGAGGACCGACACGAACCATTCGCTCGCCGCGGATGTCACTAGGGCGACGCCGTTCATCGAAGCCACGCATGAAATTTCCGGCCTGTACGGCCCGCAACCGGCATGGGCGGAGGAGAGCTTGGCAATGTACCTGGGATTGCAGGCCCTTGGCCACGCGAATCCGAACGATCCGACGTCGCACCTGCTCCTCCAACATTTTCGAGCCGCCGCGCATCAGTTTCCAATGGGATTAATTGCGGTACAGCGCCAAGTAAGCCACGGCGATGGGTCGCACTACGCTGCGTTTTTCACAAAGGGAGTGGCGTTCTGGGCCGCGGTCAATAGAGAGATGCAAATACACGGTGACGGTTCGGTCTCGACTCATCTCAAGGTCATCTGGACTGCAAAATATGGTCATGCGGGACGACCTCCGTCCGATTTCGGGACAGCACTGGGCCTACCAGAGACTTCCTGGAAGCGCCTAAAAGCCGCCTACCTCAGTGGTTGAAGTGTGACACTTGAAACTCGTGTCCCGGTAAGCGGGCCAAGAGTCTGCTTTCGGGCATGTCGAATTGAGCCGTTATGTCTGCTTTTGGCCGAACCGAGACAGAGGCGGTCACGTTCCGAGTTCGATTATTTGATTCAGTGTTTCGCAGGCAAGCGCAAAGGCTTGCTCTGGCACCTGCTTCCAGGGATGCGGTCTTGCGGCACGGGCTCGC
>JAKAFK010000072.1 GCA_021817985.1 Pseudomonadota bacterium
CTCTTGACCGCGACAGGAAAAGCGATGGCTAACCCAAGCCATTAACTTCCATCTGGCTAATTCACCTTCCTTCGCCCGTCTGGCAAAGACGGGCGGATTCGCCTTGGAACACCTGCACCCGGCCGACTACCGCTTGGAGGACGTGCCGCTGTGCAGTTCGGGATCGTTCAAAAAGAGTCGTATCTACACCACCGTGCAGGGGCCGACGAAACTGTGCATCAGCAGCGGGACGAGCGGCACAAAAAGCGTCGTGCCGCGCGACAGCAGAACACTGGAGCGATTCGCCGGCTCCATTCTGCATGGGCTAAGAGAGTTCATCGGGCACGTGGACAGCCGGAAGGCATTCATCTTGGGGCCCCGGTCCGACGAGGCCGGCGACTTGTGGTTCTCCTACTCGATAAGCCTGGCGCAGCTGCTACAGGATACGGTCTACTTCGTCGACAACGGCCGATTCGACGCCCAGGCGCTCTATCAGGCACTAGAGTCCTCCTGCGACGATGACGTGGTGATCGTCACCCCTCCTTCTCTGCTGTTCGCGTTCATGGAGTGGATGGAAGAGACAGGTGCCCACGCCTTGAATTGCCCGAAAACGTACGTGCTGACCGCCGGTGGCTGGAAGAGCCACGTCAATAAATCGGTGAGCAGGGAACTCCTTGAGGAAACCGTTGCGACACGGCTCGGCGTTCCTCCCTTTCGCCAGCGCGACCTGTTCAATATGGTTGAATTGAACACGGTGCTCTTCGAGTGCGAGCACCACTTCAAGCACATCCCTCCCTGGCTGGAGGTGATCGTAAGACGACCCGAGGACATGACAGCTGCCGATCCTGGCGAGGAGGGAATCATCTGTTTTCTAGACCCGACCGCAGTCAGCTATCCGGCTTTCATTCTCTCCGACGACTTCGGCACGCTGGAACCAGGAGAGTGCCCCTGCGGCCGGTACGGGCCAAGGCTGTCCATCAATCGGCGACTTGCGGGAATAGAGGAGCGTGGTTGCGCGCTCAAGATGGCCTGCTATGCACAACCGGAGCAATGACGATGTTCAATCCAGCGGATTTGGTCTCAACACGAATCGAGTTTCATAACCGGGTTGGCAAGCGGGTGGTTGGACTCTGGTCCAGCTATCGTTCGACCCCAACGAAGGCCGTTGTCGTCATACCGCCGGGATACGAGCGAAAGGTGCGGCACTATGGCGTCATAGCGGCATTTCTCGGACAGCACGGCTATGACACCCTGCGTTTCGACCTGACCAATCATCTGGGGAACAGCGACGGAGAAATCGCGGACCTCACGATGAGCTCTATTGCGATGGACATAGAGGCCGCGATCGATGCATGTGCACTTCAAAATCCCGATGGGCTACCCCTGTTCGTGGTCGCATCGAGTCTGACGTGCAGAGCCGCGATTCGTGTCGCCAGCAGCCGCCCATTGGATGGCATGGCACTTCTGTTACCCGTCACTGACGTTCAGGCCACTCTGACGCGCGTCATCTGTGAGGACGTGGTCTCCCAATGGCAGACGCGGCAAGTAACGAACTCGGAAACCAAATGCCGGGTGGTCGAGCACGATGTGAAGTTCGCGTTCGTCAAGGACCTTTGTGACAACCACTGGGTCGATCCGGAAACCGTCCGGCGTGAGGTCTCGGCGATCGAGGCGCCGGTATTCGGAATCGGCAGCGCACGAGACGACTGGGTTGATCAGGAAGAGATCTCGGCGGCAATGTCCGGCCCATCCACGTGGAAACGCCACTTGTGCGTAATCGAGACCAGTTCGCACGAAATAGCGCACAACCCGCCCGCGCTCAGAACACTCATGGAGTATGTCCTCCGCTCTTTGGACAATTGCCTCGATGCGCCACTAAATCCAGTGGTGCACTTCGAGTTCGAGCAACTCGTTCGCCTGAAGGCGGACGAGTTGATGGTATAAGACCACACTTTGAGAGGTTGGGTATGTCGGAAAACGAAGTCGTTAGTCTGCCGGTCGTGATCGCAGGGGAGAAACGCCTCCCTGGCGATGACGCGTTTGAAATCAAGTATGACACTGGACTCACCGTACGCCTCTATCGGCCAACGGTGTCCGATGCGGTTCGGATGGTGAATTCGGATCGTGAGGCACTGCGCCGACTTTCCATCGATGACATCACCGTGTTCTTTGACAAGGTTGCGAAGCGTTGGCGGGACCCGTCGAATCCATGGCTCAAAACGGCCTTCGATCTCGGCGTAAAGACAAGCGGTTACGACAAACACATCATCCAAAGCGACATCGGCGAGATCGGTTACGCGCTGGAGCGACCTCATCAGTACGATTTGATCGAAGCTGATCTCGGTGACGCATCATCCCTCGACGAATGGGTAAAAAACAAGGCTATCTACTACCGCTGCTGGCCGAAGGGGCTTATTGCCCACGTCATGGTCGGCAACGTGCCACGCGCAAGCCTGTTCACCATTTATCGCAGCTTGGTGACGAAAAATCTCACCATTACCAAGGTGCCGAGTCGCGACGTCGTTTCGGCGCTCTGCTTTGCCAACTGCATCCAGGAGACAGATCCTGACAGTCCCATCACCCGTGCCCTCTCGGCGCTGTACTGGGAACCGGAATCTGAAGTCGAAAACATCATCATTCAGGCGGCTGACGCAGTTAGCGTATGGGGCCGCGGCGCCACGGTGGAAGCACTGCGTCGGCGCGTCCCGGGACACGCGGACTTCATCGAATTCGGACCGAAACGCAGCCTCGCTGTTGTCATGGGCGAGGTGCAAGATCTTTCGCGTATCTCCATGAAAGCCGCGTTCGACGTGGTCTCCTACGATCAGGAGGCTTGCTTTTCGGTTCGTGAAATCTTTGTGAAAGGTGACGTTGCTCGATTTGCGGAACTGCTCGGGTACTGGCTGGACCGCTATCGGACAGCAATTCCCCGCCGGATACTGTCCAAAGACGCGGAAATGCATGTGCAAAGAGCCAGGATCGAGGCGTCGACGGAGGGCTGGAAGGTGATCAGTTCCGAGGGCACTGATTGGACCATCGTCATCACCGACGGGCTGGCGCAGATTCAGGAGCACCCACTCTCTCGCTTCGTCTATGTACACCCGATATCAAGCATCGACGAGGTACTGCCGAACATCGGCCGTGACACACAAACGGTAAGCATTGAACCGTGGGACGATGTCTGGAAGTACGCGGATGCGCTGACCATGGCCGGCGCCGATCGGATTGTCCCGATAGGCCGGCACTCCAAACTGCGTCCCGGCTTTATCCACGACGGATTCCACCCACTTCGCCGGATGGTTCGCTGGGTCGCCGTGGAACGGCCAATGAGTTACAAGTACCAGTTCACTGCGGCGTCTGTGAGCGAATTGGAATGGAATCTGTACGAAAAGGTATTTGAAGATATTCCGCAGCCGCAGTCTGCGTGAAAGCTCTGCGTCTCACAGCCCGACATTCCCAAGGGCTTCCGCACTACGTGCTCCGCAACGAAGGGCTTCAACGATGATCCACCAGGCGCGCATCAGATGGTTTAGCTACGAAACGTTGTCTCCAGTCTTCGCATTTCTCTTGTGGGGTGCGTGGACCATCCATGCGAATGCCGGCGACACCCTTCAAGGCCGCCTCGTATCCGGAGCTGCCCAAGGCCTCATCAGCTTTTTTGTTACGATATTAATGGTGAAGGTCATCGGGATTCTCTTCGCTACTTTCCCCCCGGCCCTCCGATTAGCGCTTCCGAGTCTGATTGTCATCGGCGGCATCGGAGCCATCGAGGTCGCGGTGCACAAAATGATTGGAACGCGAAACGTTTTCGACACCATCAAACCCAACCTGGTAGTCGGGTTTGTGTTCTGTGTGATTACCACTTTCAGGCTGTGGAATCTGGAGCGAACCGAACGAGATGCCCAAGGCTCACTGTAGCACACTCCGGCTGACTCCAGGTCACTTGCGGGAAGAGGGTCTCCCCTCGGCGGAAGGGGGGACGGTTGTGCTGCTCGCGAACCTCACCGAGCTTGCACGCGAGTTGGCGCATTTACTTGAGGTGGTATCCACCGACGAGCTCTTGTATGCGCAAAGCCTCTGCGAATCCGTTCGTAATCAGGTGATCTGCTCGAGAGCACTCCTGCGTTTTCTTTTGGGCCAACAACTGGCCGTCGACGCGGCAAGCTTGCGGTTCGCCTGCGGCCCCCACGGCAAACCCGAACTGATCGGTCACCAGTTAGCGTTCAATACTTCCCGAAGCGACGACACCTTCGCAGTGGCTCTAGCTTCGCGGGGACAGGTTGGCGTAGATGTCGAGAAGTTTCGCCCAATCTCAGGTTATGAGGAGATCACGCGCGGCTTTTTGCGCAACGAAGCACCCATTGTCTTTTCCGGCCCAGAGGAACGCCGTCACCGCTCATTTCTCCGCATTTGGACGTGCAAGGAGGCTGTGGTCAAAGCGATCGGCCTCGGGCTGACTGCTCCCTTGAACGGGTTTGCCGTCTCACTCGACCCGCCGGCAATCACACCGCTTCAACCTGAGTTCAATCGGCACTGGTCGCTGGAAACCGTCATAGATGGCGACGTTGTGCTGGCTGCCGCAGTCGCTTTGTAGCCGGTGATTCGGCATGCAGCAACCCCAGCAACGCAGCGCGAACCACAGCGGCGGTCTTGTTAACAGTGTTCAGTTTTCTCACCGCGTTCTTGATATGGAAATTGACCGTGTTTTCCGATACCGACAGCAAACAGGATATTTCACTAGAAGTCTTTCCGTCAGAGGTCCACTTCAGCACCTCGACTTCCCTGGGGGTGAGCGAAGGACATGATCCGTGCATGTCCTTGGTCAGATAAAACCGCGAAAGCCTTACGTGCGCGATAGTTGCAAGCCACTGCATACATAGTTCGTTATCCTCTCGCTCGGTGTCGGAGATTTCTTCGTGGGAACGGGCAAGCGTGAACATACCGCCGACGCCGAATATGTCATGGCTGGATTGACACCAGCCAACCCGCAGCCCGGACGCGCGCGCCTCTCCCCAAAGGTCGCGTGTGCCGGAAAACAGGGAGTCTGTCCAGAGGATTGCCGCTTCACTACGGATACCGTGCTGCACCGTTGGGTCCGTTGCCACGTAGTTCGCCTCTGCGTAGCGTTCGCGCCAACCCCTCGGGTAGTTGTTCATCATTACGATACGGGGCGTTGCCACCGGAAACGGTCCCCTCATCCCGTATGCGCAATAATCAAAACCAAGAGCACGGGCCGCGGATTCAAGTTCGTTGAAGACAGCCAACTCGGAATTGGCATTTTCACCGATTCTTAACAAATCGTCCTTCTTCAAACTGCTCACCGGCACTCTCCTTTCATTTCGCCACAATCGGATCTGGCGAACTAATTTGTTATTGTTTGCCGGATTGCGTTGCCACTGCATTACAGCCAATCCATCGCGGGAACCCTGCTTCCTCCGGTAAGCGTCGACTCAATATGGCACGCTCTGTGCCCCAAGGTTTGCATGCTCATCCTCATGAGGCATTTTTGATGGATAACGAAAAGCGTTTATCTGCCGCCGCAAGCCAGTGAACGTAGCCACAACGTTTCTGGCTGCGGATAAACCTCGTTGGATTGAACAGCGGACCTATGGGGATTGTAAACTTGTGGCTACCGAAGTCAACTGCAACTACATGATTAGAATGGGTTTAAATTTCTTCCTGGACGGAACCAACGAATTTGGAAGAGGATTTTCTGCTACGGTTTTTGTCGACGATCTTGCCAAATTCGTCGATTTCTCAAGAGAGGCACAACCGTACCCGTCGGGCCTTGATCGATCAAATCTTGCCGCCCCTGTACTGAGCATTTTCATGGCGGTCCGTGATTTCTCGTGAATTCCAATGGGTGCGATCGGCAACACGACATAGAAATGCCCAACCCCGCAGTGCGGGCACCGCTTGAGCAGATCGTCGAGGCGACGGCGATGCATGTCCGATAGCGGCTCCGCCAAGGCGTCGTAAATGCGCCGGTTGGCGCGGGTGATCGCCTCGGCGCAGACGCGCTCGACAACATCCAGCGGCGGCAGGATGATGTGCCGGTGCCGCAGGGCGTCGAGGACGTTGTTGGCCAACACGATGCCCTTGTCACTCTGCAAGGCCAGCTCGGTCGTGGCATAGACTGCATAGCTTACGTTTACCTTTCATCAACATGATTGATGCCATGCCAGGAAATCCGAAACCAAAGCGCGGATGGGCAGGCCATGAGCCTGTGGCGAGTTAACGTCCGAAATGGTTGCGGTCGATGTTCTGAGCCTGTTGGCCCTGATCTTCTTGCGACACTTCTTTCCGCTCTTCCTGGACATGCCTTGCTTCTGCCTCAGCGCGATCGCGTTCCATCCGTTTTCCTTCCTCGATTTTCTCGCGATCTGCCCTTTCCTTTGCCAACCGCTCTTCGCGCTCCCTGAGCGCGTTCTGAGCCAGGGTGGTTTTCCGCTTGTTCTCTTCGTGCAACGCACGGAATCGCTCCTGGGCAGCATCTAGATGTGGTTCGAGACGCTCCCAGACTTCCGCCCCTTGCTTGCGTTGAGCTTCAAGGGCCTTCCCTGCCTCGATGCCGGTAGCGTTCCGCTCGGCAATCATGGTCTCCAGCATTTTCACCTGTGACTCGGCCTGCCGTATTTTTTCCTTGGCTGCATTCGTCTTGAAGAACACGGACGCCGCTTTCTTGTGAATGTCACGATATTCACCCAAAGCCTTGTCGATTCCGCCCAACCTCCGAGCCTCGTGAATCCAATCCCGCCGGTTGCCCGTTGCGTTGGCGTCGTAGCTCAAGCGTCCCGCCTCCTGCGCCTGCGCAAGATTGACCGGTTCCGCATTCTTGCGCAGCTCCTCTACTCGATCCTTCAATGCATCTGGATTCGAAAGATCCAGTCCGGACAGCATCTCATCGATCGCCTGCTCGCGGGCTTTTCGCTGATCACTCAAAGCGTCAGAGAGCCCGTACCATGCCTCGTGCAGCGACGCCGGAACATCCCACTTTTTCGAATCGCCTGCCCGATACTTGAATCCGATGCCCTCCAGCGCCTGGCGGATCGGGCCAATATCCTCGCCAGCCTGAACACGCCTGGCCAAATCCTCCAGGCCACGCTTCTGACTGGCCACCCGCTCGCGGCGCTGCCGCTCTTCGGCTAGATTGATGATCTCAGCGCCCATATCGGGAACGGCGTGGGCCAGCTCCTGGCGAGCCTCGACCAGCTCGGCGCGCGCCTTCCGGAACTCGATCACATTGCTTTGCCCTTGTCCGCGCCATTGACTCGGCAACTGCTTGCGCTCCGGCTCCAGGCCAGTGCCGCGCTCGGCATGGCTGCGCATGTCGATACGCTGCTCTACCCCTGCCCGCTCCAGGTGCGCATTGCACATGGCTTCCCATCGCCCGCGCAACTCCTTCAGCTCGGCGACCCGCTCGGCCCTGGTCAAGGTCTGGCCCGCGCTCGGGCCGTAGCCCTTGCGTGCGCCGCCCTTCTCGGGGGCCTTGGCGTTGTACCTCTTGAAATACTGATCCGGATCCCGATCGATCCCGTCCCGCTGCCTCTCAGAGAACATCAAATGCGCGTGCGGTTGCTCCTGGTCATCCGATGCCATTGGCGTGTGAATCGCCCACTGGTAGGCATGCCGGTCGCCGATCTCCTGGCGGACGAATTCGCGCATCAGGACGACCCGCTGCTCTTCGTCCAGCTCACGCGGAAGGGCAATCTCCATTTCCCGGTAGGTGGTGCCGTTCGACCGCTCAAAAGCGTCGGCTGCTTGCCAAAACGCCAAGGGATTGGACTGCGCCCAGGCGGGCATGTTACCCGCCTCGGTAGCCTCCAACTTTTCGCCTCGATCGAGGCGAGAAGCGTACTGCCCTTCACGGGCGATATAGGCGGCATGAGGCCCGGCCTTCCCGGCCTTGCCGACCTTCATGCTCAATCGACCAATCGCCACCGCATACGCTCCTCTGTTTTTGCGCCGTAGGCGCATGGGTGCAGGGTATCCCTGCCGCGCGTTTCTCGGCTTGCCGAGAAACAACTAAGCGCGCCTTCGGGTATATCTGAAGGATACACCTGCCGTCGCGATCCTGCCAACATCGGCGTAGAATGAGGGCTCCGACACTACAGGAGGCGCACGAATGGAACACGATCAATGGCTGGTCGAACGACTGGCATATCTGCGCGGATTGAAAGCGCCAAGCGATCAACAGCGGCTGCTGTTGATGCTGGCGGACAAGCCAGAACGAACCGCAGAGGATGGCCGCAAGATGGCGGCCATCGTGCGGGCTGAGAAGGCAGCAGAACGCGCCCAGAAGGCAAAAGCCGATGCCGCCAGAATCATCAACGCGGACAAGGTAGCGAAGAGGAAAGCCCGCGACCATGAACTGTACCAGTCGGCTGGCCTGCTCATTCTTGCCGGGCTCGTAGACAGAGAGACCGGCAAGCCGACTCGTGATAAAGGCGAATTGCTTGGCGCTCTGGTCTCGATGGCTGAGGCCAACATCGATGATGCGAAGCGAGCATCCTGGAAAAGCAAGGGGGACGCCCTCTTGAATCCCCCTAAAAAGGGGGGCTAATCCGGCGTAACAGAGGTTCGCGCCTTCGGCGTTTTTTTCGCGAGCTGGCCGCGTAGTGTAGCGGCTTCCTCGCTGGCGTCCTTCGCTTCCTTTCTGGCGGCGTCGAGCTGGACGGCCAGATCATCGACGCGGGCCTGCGCGGTCTGGATCGTCACGCGGGCATCGATCAGGGCCTCGGCCTGCTGCTCGGCGCGAGCCTGGGCCTTCTCCAGTCGCACGCCGGCGCGCTCGGCTTCTTTCTTGGCATCCGCCAGCCGGCCGTCCAGGTCGGCTTTCTGCGCGGTCAATACTGCCGCCTTCTGCTCGGCCTCGATGCGCCCCTGACGCTCCTTCTCCAGATCGGCACGGATCGCGACCAGCTCGGCTTCGAGTCGAGGCATAGCTTCAAGGCGAAGGACTGCCTTCGCCAGTTCCGTGCGCGCCGCCTCGGCGGCCTGGCGCTCGCGGGCCGCGTCCTCTTTCGCACCGTCCAGGTCGGCGGCCAGTTGCCCGGCCTTGCCCTCGGCGGCGGCCTTCTCGGCCGCCAATGCGTCCAGGGACTCGGACAGTTCGGCAATGATATCGGCTTGGCGCTCGTTCTCGGCTGCCAGATCGGCGGCGGTCTGCTGCTGCTCGGCCAAGTCGGCTTCGAGCGGCGCACGGGCAGCCGAAAGCTCGGCTGCCATGAAGTCCAGGACGGCGCGTTGCAACCCGGGGGGCAATACCAGCTCGGCGGCGGCTTGGCGCTCCTGGTTCGCCTTCCACTGCTGCAACAGCTTGGCGATGGTGCCCATGCTGCCGGTGCCCAGGCGCTCGCGCACGGCGCGCAGCGTGGGCTTGCCGCCTTCGGCCTTGATGGCATCAGCGACGGCGTGAACCTGTTCGGGTGTAACGGTAGCTTCGCGTCCCATGGTACGATCCTCCCTTTCGTTTCGATATGATACGATATGAATGTTATGATACGATGTGATATGAAAAAGCGCAAGTCCTGCGGGCAGGTCGATCCACGGGGCTTTCGCTCAGGTCCAAGTCGGCGCACACGATCGAGCGCCAGACCGCCCTATAAAGGCCGTAGCGGGCTCACAAACGATCGGTGATGGGTCGCTATAGGGTCGCATGCGAAAACGCGCTGGCGACCTTCTGCTGCCCTCTAGCGGCCCAGCCCGCGATCCGCTCCAGGCCGTGCATGTACACGCACTCAAATCTGACCGATTGCACGTGCATAACCGCGCCAGGGCGGCCACCTGGCCGCCCTGCTCTTCTTCTTGGAGTCAACTCTGCGGATGTTCGTGCAACGTTGTGGCTTGGTCGGAGAGAAAAAAAGGGGGGGGATTATGCGTACACGCTATCGTTTGATCGAAGTCCAGGCAAGAGCGCCCCCCCTCATGCAAAACTGGTTTTCATGGCTTGGATACTGTTCCCCTGCTTTTTTGGTCATGGACTGGCCGGCCACTTTTTGGCCGGCATTACGGCACGATCGTGCCGACATCATGGGGTGAGGCCGAAGGCCGAGGGGCGAAGCACCTGGGGGATGCCGGGAGGGCGGGGCCGCCGAAGGCGGCAGAGCCGGCGGGGGCGAAGCCCCCAAGAGGCGGTGCGGTCTTTGCGTGTGCCGGTTTAGTTTCTCGCAGGGGTGGTGCGTTAAAGATTTTAATAGTTAAAACCGCGCGCGCGCGTTACGTTTTCGCAAACCAGCGCCGTTGTTGGGTTTCCGGGGTGATTCGGTGGGTGAAAACACGTGTCCATCCACAGAAAAAGGTGGGTGAAAACACGTGTCCATCCACAGAAAAAGGTGGGTGAAAACACGTGTCCATCCACAGGTGCGCACTGGTTGGTGGGTGAAAACACGATAGGAAGCGTGTACACGGCTCCTGGTGCTTCATGGCCGCCCGGCGATGCTGGCCAGCAGTCTTTTAGCGTCCCTGGTGTGGAACGTCACTGTGTCGTCGTCATTGATGACAATACGGTACTCTGGAAGGCTGTTGTCGGCCTCGATGGTGCGTACAGCACGCCGAAACTCCTTGATGGTGGACTTGCTGCCAGCCTTGGCCTGCAGCAGTGCAAGACCAATCTTCCATTGAGCTTGGCGGCCGCAATGCTTGCGGGCCAGCTCGTAGAGCCGCCGCGCCAGGGGCTTGCGAAGGCGAAAATAGTTCGGATGGATGGTCAGGACTTCCATCGCCTGAACGGCGTTGTAGAGCCATTCAGACAACGTGACCTCGACGGCAATCATACGCTCGTCGTCCCGTGATTTTTCGATGATCTTCCACCGGTCGATGATGCCGAACCCCTCCCGGACGCGCTGGCCGCCAGTCCTGATGTCGGTCGTAATCGACGTGCCGCGCAGACGCTCGAATGTCTCGTGCAGTAGCTTGTATCCGCGCCCGCTTGTGTCTCGGTTCGTCGCCACTAGCAAGTCATAGACAGTAAAACGGATCGTGCGGTTCTTCGCATCCTCGCGCCCTCTGTTCAACCCCTCAACCATCTGCGAACAGCAGTAGATCAGGATGTCCTTATCATGCATGGTAGCGCGGCCAAGCACGGATGGAGTAACCTTCACTGACCTGTTACCGTCGCGGCTCGTCCACTCCCAAATACTCAGATCCGGCTTGGTTGCCAGCGAAAAGATCGGCGCTTCCATGCTCGCGCCGTCGTCCTTCAAGGCGTAGTCGAACAGGTCGGCCAGGAAGAAATCGCGGTTCGGGTGGCGCGTCTTGACAAGCCCGCCCAAGGACGTGGCAGAGCGAGACTCGGCTCGTTGCCGTGCCTTGATGGCCTTTAACTTGTCCTCGATGACAGCATCCAGCCGCCCGCGCAGCGCCTGCATCGCGGCCAACTGCTCACGTACCGCGAGGACCTCCTGGCTATCGAGATAGTCCTCACTGACAGCGACGCGTGCCAATTCACGATTGCCCGCCACGATGCGCTCGGCCAGCATGCGGTGAACGTCACGCAAGTCGTCCAAGCTATGGCACGCAAGATGCTCAGCTGGCATGTCCCAACTGTCGATCGCATCCTGTTCGCTCATGGCGTCTTCCTCGAACGCGCCTAGGTCTTCCCCTGCGTCCTGAGCGATAGGCTCTGCACCATCAAGCGGTAATTCCCATTGCACAGACTTCGCACCGCTGTTTTTCTTGGTATTACCCATAGCCATATTTATAGCAGCATGGTTGCTTTTAGTTAGCTGCTAGATGTCTTCTTTTTGTAGAGTTCTAGAGCACGCTCCAGGACCTCAACAAGCAACAATCCGTCGCGCTGCGCAAGCGTTCGCAATTCAGAATCCCATTCTGGCTTCACGCGAGTTGCGAATTGCAGGGTTCGATTGGTGCGACGTGCCGAGCGCCCATCTATGCGTGCGATCGGCGCAGGGTTAGCCGCCGGTACGTCTACAGACGGTACGGCCTCCGGGGCGCTAAGGTTTGTGCTTGCCTCCTCCATTGGAGGTGGCGCACCAAGGGACCTTCTCTTAAATTTGGATACGTCAGCCATTGTTTGTCACTCGGTCGATGAGGGATTGAATCAGGGTGTCGGCCCGCTCGTTGAGGGCCGCGTAACGGGTTTCGGTAATCGCGTGTCCGACGTTCTGCGCCTGCCGATAGGCTGGCCGCTCAAGTAAGCAACCGTCTAGGACAGCATAACCCGCTTCCGCCAGATAGGCTCGCGTCTCGGCCTCTTCTGCCGGCGTACCGATGCGGTTCATAGCAAACGCCAAGCGGGCATGCGGTATGCCAGCCTTGACCAACGCGTGAAATTCGCGCACAGCAGGCCGCAGATCGTCCAGGGATGCCCCGGTGGGCTGTACCACCAAGTTGGCCGCCCGTGCGATTTCAAGAGTCGCCTGACTGGTTCTGGCCGGGCCGTCCAGAATGAGAATGTCGAAACCGTTGGCGATGCCGAGGGCCTGCGCTGCTGTTGCAAACGCCTCGACGGATACCGTCGGCTCGATGCCTGCATTGAGGCGTTGCCGGTGCCAGTCAACGGACGTGCCTTGCTGGGTGTCCAGGTCAGCCACCTTAACGCGCAACCCACCGGCGGCGGCTTCACGTGCCAATGCACGGGAAAGTGTGCTTTTCCCGACCCCGCCTTTCTGCGAAACGAATGCGACGACTGCCGCCATAGGACCTCCTATCGATTGATAGCTAGCTGCTAGTTTACACAAAAAGGAAGCAGCGAGCAAGCTGACGGCTTGCGGCTGTCTAGCGGCTAGCTATACTTCTCATGACGCATTGAAATTCCGCGATCTTCCCTGATTCCATGAACGATTTCAGTCAAGCAGGTCCCAGCCTCCAAGTCAACGCACGCGGACGGAAAAAAGGCCGCCAGCGGACTGGCGGCCACTGGCGGGGCGTGTCGAATCAGTCGTTGGAGGCGAGGCGCAGGCTGGCGCGGCGTCGCTTGACGGCGACCGCGTCGGCTGCCGCGAGGGTGTCGCGCGCGACGCGCACGATGATATTGTCCATACCGCCGAGGTCGGCGATGCGGACGGCGCGAGCGGCACCGCCGGATACCATGTTGCCGTGGCGGGACATTACAGGCTTACACCAGCTGTCGTTCAACTTCTTATCCATGGGGTTCAGGCCTTTCAAAAGGGAGGGCGTGGGGCGCGGGAGACTGCCTCTATCCACGCATTCAGGACTCGAACCGACCAGCGGGGGCTGCGGCCGAGGACGAGCGTGGGATCGGGGAAGGCCGGAGCGCTGGCGAAATCGTCGCTGCCCACGAGGGCTTGGGCGCGCAGCAGCGTCGAATGCGACCGGATGCGGCGCAGCCGCTCGAGAGAGGAGCGCGAGATGCTCAGTTTCTTGCAAACCGCGTCGATGTCAAGCAGCACGTCATCTGTGCCGAAATCGAAAACCGCCATATCGTCCATTCCTTCATGTCTGACGCCGATATTCGCATTATGACGCGTCTTGACGCGTCGCACAACGGAATTTTTCAGTCACGAGATGGGTGAAGCCTAATCGAAATTGGCGCTGGCGCGTTGCATAAAGATGAAGCAGGCCTAAGTGTTTCGGTTACGGGCCGATTCGGCTAATCTTGATCGGATTCGTAACCGACAGTCTTCAACGCTGCGTAGAGGGCTGTTTTCCCGATCTTGAGGCGGGCTGCGGCCTCGCGGACATTCAGCCCGTTGCCGATGAGATCCCGAGCCCGCTGCAACTTATCGGCAGTGACGACCGGCTTTCGCCCCCCCTTCCGCCCGCGTGCAGCAGCCGCGCACAACCCGGCCCTGGTACGCTCACGGATCAGGTCGCGCTCGAACTGGCCCAGCGCGCCAAATACGTGGAAAATGAGCCGCCCGCCTGGGGTGGTCGTATCAATACTTTCTGTCAGTGATCGGAAGCCGACGCCCCGCGCGTCCAACGCCCCTATCGTTTCGATCAGGTGCGGCATGGAACGTCCGAGCCGATCCAGCCGCCAGACGGCCAACACATCCCCGTCGCGCAGATAGGCCAGCGCATCGGACAGGCCTGGACGGTCGACCTTCGCCCCGGAAGCGGTGTCCTCGAAAACCCGCTCGCAACCCGCATTGCGTAGCGCGTCAGTTTGCAAGGCAGTGTCCTGTTCCGCCGTCGATACTCGGGCATAGCCAATCAGCGCCATTGAAGTTCCTTTTGTCCGTTATTCCGTCCATCTATCTTAATGTCCGAAAACTCGATAAACAAGCACATTATCGGACAGCGTCCGATATGGTCGAATAACGATCGTTTGACGGACAAACTGCCAGGAGAACGCGGAAGATAGGCCAGAGGCGGGCAAGTTCAAGCTGCGACAGTCACAGCAACCGGCTTAGCGTACGATTTTTTCCGTTTTCTGAGGCGGCCCGGTAAGGCGTTTTTGCGGTGGCACTTCTCACGGCTCAAGGGCAATCACCCCGCCCCTTGTGACGCACGGCCCCCGGTCCGAGACGACCTCTGCTATAATTAGCCAAACCCTCGTTTCTCAAAAAGCGCCCCCAAGGACACCATGTACGCAATCGTTTTCGATCTCGACCAAGAGACCCTATCCAAGACCTACCACGTCCCCAGCTACCAGAACGCGTATGGCGACATTAAAAAAGTATTGGAATCTCACGGCTTCACACGCCAACAGGGAAGCGTCTACTTTGGAAACGTCGGCGAAGTAGACGCAGTTTCATGTGTCTTGGCTGTTATGGATTTAGCCAAAGCCAATCCGTGGTTTGCCCCTTCTGTTACCGACATCCGCATGCTACGCATCGAGGAAAATAACAACCTCATGCCCGCCGTACTCAAGGCTGGCACCTAACTGTCAGAAGTCGGGGAGAGCGGCTAGCTGCTGCTGCGCGTAGTCGCGCACGTCCAGGGACATGGTCGCGTCCTCGGCCCAATTGGCAAGGATGGTCCGCAGCAAGATGGCCATGGAACGCCCGTCTGCGCCGATGGACTGAATGAAAGCGGACACCTCGGGCGTGCACGTGGATGGCTGCCTGAGGTTCTGAAGGATTTTGCGCACAAGGTTGTCGATCTCGATCGTGTTCATCACGGCGTCTTCTCCTATGACGCGGAACCGCCGCGCCTTGTGGTACCATGGTAGCACCACGACGTATTTGCGCACGTTGAGCGCACGCTCCCCAATCGTCCGTATCACATCATCACACGAGAAACATAAAATTTATCCAACTCAACGGTGATGCTCGACACATCGACATTCGGCACGCCATCCAACGCATCGAGGGCCGAATCGATCGACTCAAAAAAACGGGGCAGCCAGCCTCGGAAACGGTAACCCGCCGCCCCTGGGTCTCAATGCTCAGATCAGCTCAGGACCATTCCACGACCTCAATGCGAGGACAGCTCCGGGCGCGCGATAAACGGCTCAGGAATGAGGTCGCAATAAGTGTCCAGTTGTGAGCGCTCTATGATATTGGCCATGAGATGCGTCCTCCACGATCGGTTTGAAAAATGCGGGCCGCCAGGTTTGCGTTGCGCGGGTACTTGAAC